>DATGOH010000188.1:0-9812 GCA_035306165.1 Ferdinandcohnia sp. | reverse complement strand
CCCTCACGGCGGGGATCCTCCTCTTGCGGCAGACCTTGGGCTGGAGGGGGAAGCGGGTGGCCTTCGCCACCATGATGGGCTTTCTCTGCCTCGCCGTGGCGTTCGTGGGGGTCTTCATCGGGAGGCCGACGTGAGGCGGTCCAAACTCCTCCTGGTGGGCCTGTCCCACCACAGCGCGCCCATCGAGGTCCGCGAGAAGGTGGCGGTCTCGAGCGACGAGCTCGGCCTTGCGCTCGGCGATCTCGTCACGCGGCCGGGGGTGGAGGAGGCGGTGGTCGTCTCCACCTGCAACCGTCTCGAGATCTACGCCGCCGCCTCGGCGGACACGGCCGCCGACGCCATCGGCGATTGGCTGCACCGCCGGCATCCCGGCGCGGCGGGACACCTCTACGTCGCGCGCGAAGGCGATGCCGTGCGCCACCTCTTCCGCGTCTGCTCCAGCCTCGACTCGATGGTCGTCGGCGAGTCGCAGATTCTCGGGCAGGTCAAGGACGCCTTCCGCGCGGGGGAGGAGGCGGGCACGGTCGGGGGCCTTTTGCGGCGGGTGATGCACAAGGCCTTCGCGGTGGCGAAGCGCGTCCGCACCGAGACGCAGATCGGCGCGGCGGCCGTCTCCATGGGCTCGGCCGGCGTCGAAGTGGCGCGCAAGGTGCTCGGCCCGCTGGAGGGGCTTAGCGCCCTGGTGGTAGGCGCGGGTGAGATCGGTGGCCTGGCCGCGCGCAGCCTGCTCGGCGCGGGCTGCACCGATCTCCACGTCGTCAATCGTTCCCGCGAACGCGGCGAGGCGCTCGCTGCGGAGGTCGGCGCGACCTACCACCCCTGGGACGAGCTCGGCGCGCTGCTCGTCCGCTGCGATCTGATCTTCACCACCACCGCCGCCCAGGTCCCGGTGATCACGCTGGAGCTCGTGCAGGAGGCGCGGCGGCGACGGCGCCATCGCCCCCTGGTCCTGGTCGATCTCGCGCTTCCCCGCGACGTCGATCCGCGCGTGAACGAACTCGCCGAGGTCTACGTCTTCGACGTGGACGACCTCGACCGCGTGCTCGAGGAGAACCGCGCCGCCCGCGCCCGCGAGGCCGCCGTGGCCGAAGGCCTGGTCGAGCGCGAAGCGCGCTCGTTTTTCGCCGCGCTGCAGAGCGAGGCCGAGCCGCTCATCAAGGAGCTGCACCAGCGCGCCGAGGCCATCGTCCAGGCGGAACTCGAGCGCAGCATGCGGCACGGCTTCACCCAGGAGCAGCGGGAGAGCATGGCGGCGCTCGGGCGCGCCATCGCGCGCAAGATCCTCCATCAGCCCACGGTGCGAATCCGCCAGGCGGGCCTGGAGGACGATGGCGCCCTCCTCGGCGCGGCGGCGGCCCTCTTCGGCCTCGAGTTCGAGGAGGCGGCCGCGACCCCGGCGCGAGCGGCCGCCGCGCAGCGGCCGGCGGAGGCGAAGGAGGAAGCGAAGGAGGCCGCCTCGCCGTCTCTGGTCGCCCGCGGCCTCGCCTTCTCCGGGAGCGGCAACTCGTGAGACCCATCGTCATCGCCACCCGCAAGAGCCCCCTGGCCCTCTGGCAGGCCGACCACGTCGCCCAGGCGCTTCGCGCGCGCACGGGCCGGGAGGTCGAGCTCCTTCCCCTGGTCACCGAAGGCGACCGCATCCTCGACGCGCCGCTGGCGCGCATCGGCGGCAAGGGGCTTTTCGTGAAGGAGATCGAGCAGGCGCTGCTCGACGGCCGCGCCGATCTCGCCGTGCACTCGCTCAAGGACGTGCCCACCGCGCTTCCGCAGGGCCTGACCCTCGGCGCGATCCTCGAGCGAGAGGATCCGCGCGACGCCCTCTGCGCCCCGCGCCACCTCCGGCTGGATGCGCTCCCCCGCGGGACCCGGGTCGGCACGAGCAGCCTGCGGCGCCGGGCGCAGCTCCTCGCGCTGCGTCCGGACCTCGAGGTGGTGGAGATCCGCGGCAACGTGGGCACGCGGCTGTCCAAGGTGGAGGACGAGGTGGACGCGGTGATCCTCGCGCGGGCCGGCTTGGTGCGGCTCGGGCTCGCGGAGCGGATCACCGAAGACCTGCCGGTGGAACGGATGCTGCCCGCGGTGGGGCAGGGGGCGCTCGCCGTGGAGATGCGCGCGGACGACGCGGAAATCGCCGCGCTGGTGGCCGGTCTGGAGCATCCGGAGACCCGCGACGCGGTGCGCGCCGAACGCGCGCTCCTCGCGCGCCTCGAGGGCGGCTGCCAGATCCCGCTCGCGGCGCACGCCACGGTGGAGGGGGATCGGCTCCGGCTCGAAGCGCGCCTGGGCCGCCCCGACGGATCTTCCCTCCTCGCGGCGCGGGCCGAGGGCGTCCGCGACGAGGCGGAGGCGATCGGCGTGCGCGTCGCCGAGGATCTCCTCGCCCGCGGGGCAGCGGAGATCCTCGCCGAACTCGTCGGCCGCTCGGTCGGCGTTCCGCACTGAGATGGGCGCGCTGCGAGGTCGACGCATCATCGTCACCCGGACCGAGGAGGACGCGCGCGGCCTGGCCGAGGACTTGCGCGCGCGGGGTGCGGAGGTCCGCGTCCGACCCGCGATCCGCCGCGTCCCGCCCCGCGATCCGGCGCCGCTGGCCGCGGCGATCGAACGGCTCCGCGCGGGGGGATACGACGGCGTGCTCCTCACCTCCCCGGCGGCCGTCGCCTCCCTGCGCGCGCGGCTGGGGACGGCGCCCTTCCCGGCGCGGATCTTCGGCGCGGTGGGGCCCGCGACGGAAGCGGCGCTCAGGGACTGGGGAAAGGGGCCGATCGTGGTCGGCCCGCGGCACGACGGCGCTTCGCTCGCGGAGGCGCTCGTCGCATGGCTCGGCCCCACGCTGCGAGGGATGCACTTTCTGCAGCCGCGGGCCGAGGAGGGGAGGGAGGAACTCGCGCAGGGGCTCGCGGAGGCGGGGGCCGACGTGGAGGTGGTGGCCGCGTACCGGACGCTCCCGGAGGACGACGCGGCGCTCGCCGCCCTGCGGCGATGCCTGGAAGAGGAGGCGCCCGACGCCGTGATCTTCGCCAGCCCTTCGGCCGTGCGGGCGACGGCGCGGGCGCTGGGGGGGAGCCTGGCCGGCCTTTCGGCGTGGGCAGTGGCGATCGGCGAGACCACCGGGCGCGCGCTCCGCGAGGCCGGCGCGCTGCGGATCGAGGTCGCCGCAGCTGCGACCGAGGCGGCGCTCATGCAGGCCGTCTTGCGTGCCCTGTCATGAAAAAGGGGCGGGACCGCCGTTCGGCGCCACCGCCCCTCGCACGCGCCCGCAGCGGCGCAGCGACTCAGCTTTCGTTCCCGTTGTTCTCCGGCTCGGGCTCGTCCGGATCGATCGGCGCGGCGCCGACGGCGTGGTAGCCGCCGTCCACGTGGATCATCTCGCCGGTCGTTGCGGCGAACCAGTCGGAGAGGAGGGCGACGGCGGTGCGCGCCACCGCCATGTGGTTGCGCGAATCCCAGCCGAGGGGCGCCTGTTTCGGCCATCGGCGTTCGAGCGTCTTGAAACCGGGGATGCTCTTGGCGGCCATCGTCATGAGCGGGCCCGCGGCGAGCGAGTTGACGCGGATCCCCTTGGGTCCGAGGTCGCGCGCGAGATACCGGACGGTCGAGGTGAGCGCCGCCTTGCACACGCCCATCCAGTCGTAGATGGGCCAGGCGTTGACGGTGTTGTCGAAGTCGAGCGTGACGATGCTCGAGCCCGGCGGCATCAGCGGGGCGAGGGTGGTGGCGAGCTCCTTGAGCGAGAAGGTGGAGATCCGGAAGGCGGTCTGGACGCTCTCCCACGGCGTGTGGAGGAAGTTGCCGCCGAGCGCGTCCTCGGGGGCGAAGGCGATGGCGTGCAGCACGCCGTCCACGCGGTCCCAGCGGCGCGCGATCTCGTCGCGGAGCCGGGGGAAGTGCTCGGGGTTGGTGACGTCGAGCTCGAGCACGTCCGGCTCGGGGTCGAGGCGCTTGGCGCTGCGCTCCGTGAGCGATTTGCCCCGACCGAAACCCGTGAGAAGGATGTTCGCGCCCTGTTGCTGGGCCACTTCGGCCACGAGGTAGGCGATCGACTGCGGCGTGAGTACGCCGGTGACGAGGACGTTCTTTCCCTCGAGTAGCACCTTGCACTCCTTCCGTGGAATCGCTGCTCCTATACCAAAAGGAAGCGGAAAGGGTGCGGGAAACTTGTCTCCCCCGGTGGGCTCCGGCAAGCCCGGGGCCGTCGCGACGGTGGCGCGCGCGCGCCCGCCGTGCGCCGTCGGAGAGGCGGAAGGTCGCCGTCGTCCGTGCCCTTTTGGATTTGACGATCCGGTCCGAAAAAGCCTATCAGTCCTCTCGCTCGACAGGACCGGGATCCGGACGGCGCCTTCCTCCGCCGTTCCCCGTTCCAAGGAGGAACGCGTGGCCCAGCGACAGCGTAAGTATCCGCTCGCGGACAAAATGGATCGGGACGCTCTGCTGAAGATGTACCGGCAGCTTCTGCTGATCCGGCGGTTCGAGGAGAGGAGCGCCCAACAGTACAGTCTGCAGAAGATCGCAGGTTTCTGCCATCTGTACATCGGCCAGGAGGCCGTGGCCGTCGGCGTGGAGTGGGCGATGCGCCCCGACGACTACCTCGTCACCGCCTACCGCGATCACGGCCAGGTGCTGGCGCGCGGCACGCCGCCCGGTCCCGTGATGGCCGAGATGTTCGGCAAGGCCACCGGCGTGGCGAAGGGCAAGGGCGGTTCGATGCACCTCTACGACGTCTCCCGCCACATGTACGGCGGCTGGGGCATCGTGGGCGCCCAGATCCCCCTCGCACTCGGCATGGCCTACGCCTCCAAGTACAAGGGCGAGGACCGCGTCACGGTCTGCCTCTTCGGCGAGGCCGCCGTCAACCAGGGCGCCTTCCACGAGGCGCTGAACATGGCGGCGCTCTGGAAGGTGCCCGCGGTCTTCATCTGCGAGAACAACCGCTACGGCATGGGGACGCCGATCGCGGTCTCCTCCGCCGTCACCGAGGTCTACCGCCGCGCCAGCGCCTACGACATCCCCGGCGAGCAGTGCGACGGCATGGACGCCCTCGACACCATGGAGGTGGTCCACCGCGCAGTCGAGCGCGCACGGGCGGGCGAGGGCCCGACGCTGATCGAGGCGAAGACCTATCGCTTCCGCGGCCACTCCATGTCCGATCCCGCCGTGTACCGCACGCGGGAGGAGGTGGAGCGGGAGCGCAAGAACGATCCCATCCCGCGGCTGGCCAAGTACATCCAGGGCCGCAAGCTCGCCACGGAAGACGAGCTCGAAAAGATCGACCAGGAGGTCCAGGCCGAGGTGGAGGAGGCGATCCGCTTCGCGGACGACTCCCCGTGGCCGGAGCCTTCCGAACTCTACACCGACGTCTACGTCGACCCCATCTGGCCGGAGAAGGTGCATGCGTGAGCTGACCTTTCGCGAAGCGTTGAACGAGGCCCTCGACGAGGAACTCGCGCGCGACGAGAACGTCTTCCTCATGGGCGAGGAGGTCGGCGCCTACAACGGCGCCTACAAGGTGTCGCGCGGGCTGCTCGACAAGTACGGGCCGAAGCGGGTGATCGACTCGCCCATCTCCGAGCTCGGCTTCGTGGGCCTCGGCGTGGGCGCGGCGATGATGGGGCTTCGTCCCATCATCGAAGTGATGACCTTCAACTTCGCCATGCTCGCCCTCGACCAGGTGGCGAACACGGCAGCGAAGATGATGTACATGTCGGGCGGCGCGCTCTCCTGCCCGATCGTCATCCGCGGGCCGAACGGCGCCGCCCACAGCCTCGCCGCGCAGCACTCGCAGTGGTTCGAGGCGCAGTACGCCTACTTCCCGGGGCTCAAGGTGATCGTTCCGGGCACGCCCTACGACGCCAAGGGCCTGCTCAAGGCCGCCGTGCGCGACCCCGATCCGTGCATCTTCATGGAGAGCGAGACCATGTACGCATGGAAGGGGATGGTGCCGGAGGGCGAGTACGTGCTGCCCATCGGCAAGGGGGACATCAAGCGCGAGGGCAAGGACTGCACCATCGTCGCCTGGGGCCGCGCCCTGCGCATCGCCCTCGAAGGCGCCGAGCTGCTCGCCAAGGAAGGGATCGACTGCGAGGTGGTCGACCCGCGGACGATCCGCCCCCTCGACGAGGAGATCATCGTCAACAGCGTGCGGAAGACGGGTGCCTGCGTGGTCCTCGAGGAGGGCTGGCCCTATTTCAACGTCGGTGCCCAGATCTCGGACATCGTCCAGCGGGCCTGCTTCGACGTCCTGGACAGCCCGGTCATCCGCGTGACCGGCGCAGACGTCCCGATGCCCTATTCGATGGCGCTCGAGAAGCTCGCGCGGCCGAGCCCCGAGAGCGTCGTGGCCGGGGTGAAGGTGGCCCTCAACGTCCGTTCCTAGGAGAAGGATTCGATGGCGAGCGCGATTCAGATGCCGAAGCTCTCGGACACGATGACCGAGGGGACGATCCAGAAGTGGCTCGTCAAGGAGGGTGACGCGGTCTCCGCCGGCGATCCCCTCGCCGAGGTGGAGACGGACAAGGCCACCCTGGAGATGGAAGCCTACGTCGGCGGGACCATCCTCAAAATCCTCGTCGGCGACGGCCAGACCGCGCCCGTGGGCGCGCCCATCGCCGTGGTCGGCAAGCCGGGCGAGGATTGGCAGGCGGTGGTCGGCGAGGCGAAGGCGCCTTCCGCTCCCGCCGCGGCGCCCGCTTCGGCACCCGTGGCCGCGCCTGCGCCCGCGCCGGCGGGCAAGGGCAAGGCTTCCGCCATCCAGATGCCCAAGCTCTCGGACACGATGACCGAGGGGACGATCCAGAAGTGGCTCGTCAAAGAGGGCGACGTCGTCTCCGCCGGCGATCCCCTCGCCGAGGTGGAGACGGACAAGGCCACCCTGGAGATGGAGGCCTACGAGGGCGGCACCATCCTGAAGATCCTCGTTCCGGACGGCGGCTCGGCGAAGGTGGGATCCGCCATCGCGGTGGTGGGCGAGCCCGGTGCGGACTGGCAGGCCGTGGTCGGCGCCGCTCCGGCCCCCGCGGCCGCGGCGGCGGCTCCGGCTGCCGCTCCCACCCCGGCGCCGACGCCGGCTCCCGCTCCGGCCGCGCCCGCGGCTCCCGCGGGGCGGCGCTACACGGCGCCCCAGGCGCCGGGCGAGATCGTCGGCGTCACCTTCGGCTTCGGACACGTCGTCGCGCCGTCCGTCCCGGTGGCGCCGCGCCTGCCGAGCGGTGAGAAGGTTCGGGCCACGCCGGTGGCCCGCAAGCTCGCCGCCGAGATGGGCATCGACCTTTCCCAGGTGCGGGGGACGGGACCGGGCGGCCGCATCGTGCGCGCCGACGTGGAAGCCGCGAAGACCGCGCTGCGCGCCGTCACGGCGGCCGCGCCCGCCGCGCCGGCCGCGCTCGGCGGCGAGACGGTGCCGATGTCGCAGATGCGCAAGGCGATCGCCCGCAACATGGCGCTCGCCAACCAGGAGATCCCCCAGTTCTACCTCACGCTCGACGTGGACATGGGCGCCGCGGTGCGCCTGCGCGGCGAGATGAAGGCGGCGGGCCTGGCCGTCTCGTACAACGACTTCATCCTCCGGGCGGTCGCTCTGGCCGTGCGGAAGTTCCCGCGCGTGCAGGCCCAGCTTCGGGACGACGCCTTCTTCGTTCCGAACGCGGTCCACCTCGGCGTGGCGGTGGCGGTGGAAGACGGCCTCGTCACCCCGGTGATCCGCGACGCCGACCGCCTCTCGCTCGGCGCCATCTCGCGCGCCGCGCGGGAACTGGCGACCAAGGCCCGCGAGAAGAAGCTCAAGCCCGAGGACTACCAGGGCGGGACGATCACCGTCTCCAACCTCGGCATGTACGAGATCGAGCACTTCTACGCGATCGTGAACCCGCCGCAGGCGTCCATCGTCTCCGTGGGCAAGGTGCGCGAGGAACCCGTGGTCGAGAAGGGCCAGATCGTCGTCGGGCACCGGATGCGCATCGGCTACTCGGGCGATCACCGCATCGTCAACGGCGCCGAGGGGGCCGAGTTCCTCCGCGAGGTGAAAAGGATCCTCGAGAACCCGATGGAGATCCTCGTCGGGTAGGACGGGCGCCGAGCCCGACACCGATTCGGCGGCCGATGGACGCACCGTCCGTCGGCCGTTTCCATTGTGTCGTCGACGTCCTTCGCCGGCGTCGAAACATCCCACCGTCGCGGTCGCCATTCGTCCCCTTCGTCGGTCCGTGAAGCGGCGGGGCTTCCGCCCGGGGCGTGGGTGCTCTACGCTCCCTGCATGGATACCCGAACCGAACACGATTCCCTCGGGGAGGTGCAGGTCCCCCGGGAGGCCTACTGGGGTGCACAGACCGCGCGGGCGGTGGAGAACTATCCGATATCGAGGCTGCGGCCCCACCCGGCGCTGGTCGAGCAGACGGTGCGGATCAAACTGGCGGCCGCGCGGGCGAACGCGGCCCTCGGTCGGCTCGACCCGCGGATTGCGGGGGCGATCGAACGCGCCTGCGAGGAGATCCTCGGTGGTGCCCTCGCGGACCAGTTCGTGGTCGATCCGTACCAGGCGGGGGCGGGGACGTCGCACCACATGAACGTCAACGAGGTGATCGCGGCGCGCGCGAGCGAGCTTCTCGGGGGGCCGCGCAGCCCGAGCCGCGGCAAGGTGCACCCGAACGACCACGTGAACCTCGGGCAGAGCACCAACGACGTCTTTCCCACCGCCATGCGGCTCGCGGCGCACCGTCTCGCCCTGGATCTGGCCTTTGCCCTCGAGGAGCTCCACGCCGCGCTCGCAGAGAAGAGCGCGGAGACGATGGAGGTGATCAAGAGCGGGCGGACCCACCTCCAGGACGCGGCGCCGATCCGCCTCGGCCGCGAGATCGGGGCGTGGGCGACCAACGTCCGCCGACACCGGGAGGCGATCCTGCAAGCCGCCGCGGCGCTGGGCGAGATCGGCATCGGCGGGACGGCGGTGGGGACGGGGCTGTCGGCGGCGCCGGGCTACCGCGAACGGATGGTCCAGGATCTGGCCGAGCAGACCGGTCTGCCGCTCCGGCCGGCGGACGATCTCTACGAGGCGATGCAGTCCATCCGGCCGATCGCCGCGCTCTCGTCGGCCATCCGCAACCTCGCCGCGGACCTTTTCCGCATCACCGCCGACATCCGGCTGCTCGCCTCGGGACCGCTCACCGGACTCGGCGAGCTGAAGCTCCCGGCGGTGCAGCCGGGCAGCTCGATCATGCCGGGGAAGGTGAACCCCTCCATCCCCGAGATGCTCGCGCAGGTCTGCGTCCGGGTGATCGGCGGCGATGCCACCATCGGCCTCTGCGCCGCCTCGGGCCAGCTCGAGCTCAACGTCTTCTTCCCCGTGGCGGCCCATACCATCCTGGAGATGGAGACGCTGCTCGCGAACGCGGTGCGGGTGTTCACGGCGCGCTGCGTGCGCGGCCTCCAGGCCGACGCCGAGCGCTGCGCCACGTACGCCGCCCGCTCGCAGCAGCTCGTGCTCGCGCTCCTCCCCCTCGTCGGCTACGAGCGCGCCGGCCAGGTGGCCAAGCGCGCCCTGGAGAATCGACGCACCATCGTCGACGAGGTGATCGCCGAGGGGCTCCTTCCCGAGGAGGAGGCGAGGCGGCGCCTCGATCCCGCGCACATGGCGGGGGAGTAGGGGAAACCGCGCGCTCGCCGCCGGGGTCCCGCTGCCCGGAACCACTTCCGTACACCGGGTTTCGACTGCAGCGGCCGAGGGGAGGAGGGCGACGCCTACGGTTATCTGCGTGAGCCCCGATGGACGCGTGAGCCTCCCATATTCACGTCGTTGCATTTGTCTTGGGGCGCGTTCACGA
>DATGOH010000187.1:0-12447 GCA_035306165.1 Ferdinandcohnia sp. | reverse complement strand
AGCTTGCGCCGGGCACGGGCATCGCCGCCACCGACCGGATCCTCCGCGAGCTCGAGCCGAAGATCGCCGCCCTTCCCGGGGTGCGGAACGTCCTCGTCTCGGGCGGCGATACGCGCGGCGGTTCGGGCAGCGCCACCCGAGCCAACGTCTACTTCGGCCTCGCGCCGATCGAGGAGCGGGCGCTCTCCCAGGACGAGATCATGCGCATGGCGCGGCGGATCTTCGCCGACTACCCGGACCTGCGCGTCAACCTGCGTCCCATCAACACGAGCGGCATCGGCGGAGGGGGCGGCTACGGCGGCAAGATCCGCATGAACATCCGGGGGCCCGACCTCGCGCAGCTCGAGGCCTATCTCGAACGCCTGCTCGCCGCGATGCGCGAGGATCCCCACTTCGTGGACGTGTTCAGCTCCTCGGCGGATCGCCTCCCCGAGGTGCAGGTCCGCATCGATCGCACCAAGGCCGCCGACCTGGGCATCGACGCCCGCACCGTGGCGGAGACGCTGCGCATCCTCGTGGGCGGAGACATCGTCAGCGCTTACCGGGAGGGCGACGAGCGCTACGACGTCTGGCTGCGCGCCCGGGAGGAGGACCGCTGGAGCATCGAGGCCATCGGGCGGCTGCCGCTACGCACGCGCAGCGGCGCCCTCGTCCCCCTCGAGAACGTGGCCGAGATCCGCGAAGCCCTCGGCCCGACGGTGATCCTCCGCCTCGGCGGCCAGCGGCAGGTGATGCTCTCGGCCAACCCCGCGCCCGGCGTCCCGCTCGCCGATGCCATCGCCCGCGCCCGGCAGCACGTCTTCGAAGCGAACCTCGCCCCCGGCTACGACGTCGTCTTCACGGGCGCGGCCCAGACCATGGAGGAGACCGCCGTCGAGTTCGTCTTCGTCCTGCTGCTCTCGATGGTCTTCGTCTACATGGTGCTCGCGGCGCAGTTCGAGAGCTTCGTCCACCCGGTGACCATCCTGCTCGCCCTGCCGCTCACCCTACCGTTCGCCCTGCTCTCGCTCGTGCTCTTGGGCGAAAGCCTGAACGTGTACTCGGCCCTGGGCGTCTTCCTCTTGCTCGGCATCGTGAAGAAGAACGGCATCCTCCAGGTGGACTACACGAACACGCTGCGTGCGCAGGGGCTGTCGCTGCGCGAGGCCATCCTCGAGGCGAACCGCGCCCGTCTGCGCCCCATCCTCATGACCACCCTGACGCTGGTCGCCGCCATGCTGCCCATGATCTTCGCTCAGGGCGCCGGTGCCGCCTCGCGGGGCGCGCTCGCCAAGGTGATCGTCGGCGGTCAGCTCCTTTCCCTCCTCATCACCCTGCTCATCGTCCCGGTGGCTTACGCCTTCTTCGACGAGATCCAGACGCGCATGCGGCAGCGGCGCGCGACGGATCCCGGCGAGGACGAGGCAGCGCCCACCGCCGCCGCCGGCTGAGACCGCTCAGGCGGTCGCGGCCGGCGCGCCGCTCTCCCACACGGTACGGACGGGAGCAGATTGAAATATTCTCTTGCGGCGAATTGAAAGTCGTGCTCAGTCGGACGCGAGGCTGCGGGCGGCGTCGCGCACGCGAGCGCGGAGGGAGGGCGGATCGAGGAGTTCGGCGGCGCCCGCGAGGGAGAGGACGGTGGAGACGAGATAGGCCTCGCCGACCATGGGGAAGCGTGCGAGGGCGCCACCGTCCGGCAGGGGCGCGACCTCGCGGGCGCCGAGACGCCAGAGATGGCCCGGCTGGGCGAAGGGTCCGGGATCGACGCGCACGCTGGCCATGTGCCCGCGACCGAGATCGAGGGGGACCTCGTCGAGCGGCCGCGGGATGAAGCGCGTCTCCTCCAGGCGTAAGGCCGCGGCGCGGTCGAGGCGGAAGAGCCGGCGATCCCGGCGCGTGCAACAGTAGGCGTAAAGGTACCAGTACCCCTGGTACAACAGGCGCTTCAGGGGCCGCACCCGCCGCTCGGTGGCCTCGCCGCGCGCTGCGCCGAAGTAGGAGAAGGACAGCTCCCGCCGCTCGGCGATGGCCCGGTCCAAAAGGCGCGCCGTCTCTGGTTCGAGGCCGAGCGTCTCCATGCGGATGCGCCCCGCGAGCCGGTCGAAGCGCTCGCGAAAAGCGGGAGGGATGGCGCAACGCAGGCGGTCGCGCACGTGGGCCAGCGCCTCGTCCTCCTCGTCGATCGCGGCGGAGGCGGCCGCCTCCAGCGCCACCGCCTCCAGCGGGGTGAGGGCCGGCGGCCGGGAAAAGCCCTGCGGGAGAGCGGCGTAGACGCGACCGTCCACCACGTCGATGTCGACGAGATCCGCCGGGGAGAACGGAGGCTTGCCGACCATGCGCAGAAAGTCGATCTCGGCGAGCAGCGCCTCCTCGGAAAGCCGCATCTCCTCCGCGAGCTCGGCCACCGTGCAACCGCTCTTGGCCACCGCGCGCGGGATGAGCAGGAGCGCGCGGTGCAGGCGCTCGCGCAAATCCGGCGGCCGACGCGCGGAGTGTTCGGCCGCCGCGGCCGTCTCCCCCGCCACCACCGGCCGGCTCGCCTCTCCCTCGTGCCGCTCCGCGATGCGCCGCGCGGTCGCTTCGACCTGGTCCACGAGCGCGTCGGGAGCGACCACCCGGGCGTGGGGTGACAATCGAAGGACGAGGCGGACGACCGCCTCCTCATTGGTCACGCGCAGGACGTATCGCCGCCCGCCGCCCTCCGTCGGCGCGGCCTCGACCCGCTCGAAGAGGCCCGCCGCCAGGGGGAGGCCGGCCGGCGCGACCTCGATGGCGGCCTCGTAGGGCGCGTGCCGGCCGAGCTCCCAGGCCCGCAGGCCCACGTGGTCGCGCAGATCGAAATCCGCGGGCACCTCGAAGGTCTCGGGGAGGAGTTCCACCGCCTCGACGCGTTCCACGGCGAAGGTCCGGATCGCGTCGCGTAGGTGGCATCGGCCCACGGCCAGCCAGGCGCCGCTGCGAAAGGCGAGGCCGTAGGGGGAAAAGCGCCGCTCCGTGCGGACGCCGTCGAAGCTGCGGTAGCGCAGCAGGACGTCGCGGTGTTCCGCGGCGGCGCGGCCGAGACGCTCGAGATGCGCGGCCTCGGCCGCGAGCAGAGGCTCGGAGCCGAGGCGCAGGCGCGGCGCGGAGGAGAAGAAGAGCTTGTCGAGGGCGCGGACGAGTTCGGCCCGCAGCGGGAAGGCCGGATGTTCGAGCGCCGCCGCTCCCGCAACCGAGAGCAGCGTGCGCTCCTCCGCCGTCAAGTCGAGGTCGGGAAGGTAGTAGGCCTCGCGTGCGAGGCGGTAGCCGCCGAGCTCGTCCCCCTCCGGGGGAACCCATTCGATCGGCAGGCCGAGCTCGACGAGTTCCGCCTTGTCGCGCTCGAACTTGCGCAGGCAGCTCGCCTCGTTGCCCTCCCGATACGCGGGAAAGGCATCGCGGATCTCGGCCCAGGGAACGGGGCGGCTTCGATCGAGGAAGAAGCTCAGCAGGTCGAGCAGGCGCTCGGCCCGGCTGGTCCGCGGATCGCGCATGGCTCCCCGAGCCTAACCCAGGCGCGGGCGGCGTGGGTGCGGGCGCGGCGCAGGCATGAGCGAGGCTGTGGAGAAGAGGGCCGTCACGCGCCTTTGGCCCTCAGATCTCCATGACCTCCTTTTCCTTGCGCGCCACGACCTCGTCGATCTTGGCGATCCCGGCGTCCGTTTCCTTCTGCACCTGGTCCAGGAGGCGCTTTTCCTCGTCGTCCGAGATCTCGCCGTCCTTGGCGAGGGTCTTGACCTGGTCGTTGGAGTCGCGGCGAGCGTTGCGGATGGCGATCTTGTAGTCCTCGCCCTTCTTGCGGACCTGCTTGGCGATCTCCTTGCGGCGCTCCTCGGTGAGCGCGGGAATGGGCAGGCGGACGACGGTGCCGTCGTTCTGCGGGGTGATGCCGAGGTCGGACTCGAGGATCGCCCGCTCGATCGCGCTGATCTGCGACTTGTCGAAGGGCTTGATGACGAGGGTGCGGGCGTCGGCCACCGTGATCGAGGCGACGGCGTTCAGCGGCATGCGGCTTCCGTAGGACTCGACCTGCACTCCGTCGAGCATCGCCGCGTTCGCCCTGCCGGTGCGGATCTTGCCGAGCTCGCGACGGAGATCCTCGACCGTCTTCTCGATGCGCTCCCGAAAGCTCTGAATGATCTGCTGTCCCGCCATCGTCGCGTTCCTCTATACCGTTACGGTGGGGACGCTGCCCACCAGCGTGCCCACGTCCTCCCCGAGCACCACGCGCTTGATGTTGCCGGGCGTGGTCAGGTCGAAGACCACCAAGGGGAGGTCGTTGTCCATGCCAAGGGACACCGCGGTGGCGTCCATCACCTTGAGTTCCTTCTGCAGGACGTCCATGTAGCTCAGGCTCCGGTAGAGCTGCGCGTGGGGATCCTTCATCGGATCCGCGGTGTACACGCCCTCCACCTTCGTGGCCTTGAGCATGACGTCGGCGCGGATCTCCATCGCCCGCAGGGCCGCCGCGGTGTCGGTGGTGAAATACGGGTTGCCGGTACCGGCGGCGAAGATCACCACCCGCCCCTTCTCCAGGTGCCGGATCGCCTTGCGGCGGATGTAGGGTTCGGCGATCTCGCGCATCTCGATGGCGCTCTGCACCCGGGTGTCGACCCCGCGCTTCTCGAGCGCGTCCTGCATGGCCAAGGAGTTGATGACCGTGGCCAGCATGCCCATGTAGTCGGCGCTCGACCGGTCCATCCCCTTGGCCGCGCCCGACACCCCCCGAAAGATGTTTCCTCCGCCCAGGACGATCGCCACCTGGACACCGAGCGCGTGGACCTCGGCCACCTCCGCAGCGATCTGATCGAGGGTCTGGGTGTCGATCCCGTACTTCCCCTCGCCCATCAGGGCTTCGCCCGAGAGCTTGAGGAGGATCCGCTGGTATTTGGGCTGGGTCATCGCGCCACCGCCATCGGTCGGAGAGGTTCGGGATGTGCGCGGCTTTGTAGCTTGCACCCGGCAGGTGGTCAAGGACGGCTTCCCCCCGAACCCCCGCTTCTGGCACAAAAAAAGAGGGAGCTTCGGTCGCTCCCGGCCCCCGGTTTGCCTGGGTGGCGACCTGCCTCCCTCTACCCGACCCGAATGTCGTCAGGGATCGATTCGGATCACGGGTGGTATGCGGTTCGTGAACTCGAACCCTTCCGGGGCGATCAGCCCTGGAGCTTGGCGACCTCGTCGGCGAAGGACTCGGTCTTCTTCTCCAGGCCCTCGCCCAGCACGAAACGGGCGAAGCGGCGGACGGTGATGTTCTCGCCGATCTTGGCGATGGCGGCGTTCACCACGTCCTGGACGGTCTGGTCCGGATCCTTCACGAAGGGCTGCTCCAGCAGGCAGATCTCCTTGAAGAACTTCTCCTTGCGGCCCTCGAGGATCTTGTCCCAGATGTGCTCGGGCTTGCCCTGCTCCTTGAGCTGGCCCCGGTAGACCTCGAGCTCACGGTCGAGGACCTCGGGGTCGACCTCCTCGCGGCGCACGTACAGGGGCGCGGCGGCGGCGATGTGCATGGCGATGTCGCGCACGAGCTGCTGGAACTCCTCGTTGCGGGCCACGAAGTCGGTCTCGCAGTTGACCTCCACGAGAACGCCGATCTTGCCGTTCCCGTGGATGTAGCTGCCGACCACGCCCTCGGTCGCCACACGGCCGGCCTTCTTGGCGGCGGCGGACAGGCCCTTCTTGCGCAGCCAGTCGATCGCCGCCTCCATGTCGCCGCCGGTCTCGGTCAGCGCCTTCTTGCAGTCCATCATCCCCGCGCCGGTCTTCTCGCGAAGCTCCTTCACCGCGGCAGCAGTCACCTCAGCCATCTCTCACCTCTCTAGAAACGTGGCGACGCGGCCCCATACGTGCCGCGTCGAGTCAGGATCCCTGGGCATGGGCGTCCCGCACGGGTCGCCCCGCCCCGCTCATTCCGCGTCGGACTCGGAAGCCGTCTCGGTCGACTCGTCGGCGGTTTCCTCGGCCGCGGCCTTCGCCTCGTCGGAGGCGGCCGCGACGGTCGGCCGACGCACGACCTCGACCTCGGGGCCGCGGCGCTCCTCGCCGCCCTCCCCGCGGGCCGCCCGGCGGTCCGTCCGGGCGCGGCCGCGCCGACGCGCATCCTCGGCCTGGGCCTCCGCACCCTCCTCCTCGGCCCGCTCGTGCCGGGAAGCGGCGTGCCGCGCGATGCCCTCCAGGACCGCGTTCGCGATCTGCGAGGTGAAGAGCCGGATCGACCGGATCGCGTCGTCGTTCGCCGGAATCACGAAGTCGATCCCGTCGGGATCGCAGTTGGTGTCCACCAACCCCACGACGGGGATCCCGAGGCGGTTCGCCTCGTGCACGGCGAGGTGCTCCTTGCGCGGATCGACCACGAAGATGACGGCGGGCAGGCGGGTCATCTCCTTGATGCCGCCCAGGTTCCGCTGCAGCTTTTCCATCTCGCGGTTGAGCGCCGAGACCTCCTTCTTCGGCAGCACGTCGAAGGTCCCGTCGTCGCGCATCTTCTCGAGGGACTTGAGCCGCTCGATCCCCTGCTTGATGGTCTTGAAGTTGGTCAGGGTGCCGCCGAGCCAGCGGTGCGTGACGTAGAACTGGTTGCAGCGGCGCGCCTCCTCGGCGATCACGTCCTGCGCCTGCTTCTTGGTCCCCACGAAGAGGACCGTGCCGCCCCGGGCGACGGTGTCCGAAACGAAGCGGAAGGCCTTGCGGGCCAGCTCCACCGTCTGCTGCAGGTCGATGATGTAGATGCCGTTGCGCGCCCCGAAGATGTAGGGCCGCATCTTCGGATTCCAACGCCGGGTCTGGTGGCCGAAGTGGGCACCGGCCTCCAGCATCTCGCGCATGCTGATCTGGGCGCCGACCGGCGTGGACGGCTCGGGGGTGGAGGGGGTCGTCTGGATATCGCTCATCGTACGTTCCTCGGTTGTTCCGCCACGCCCCCAAACGGCCAGACCCGGATCGGGCACCCCTGGCGCGCGGCGGGGCGTGTGTGTGGTTCCGCCGAAGCGGGAATTCGCGAAAGGGGGTCTTTCGCGAGCGGGCTGCCATAGCACACCCGCGTCCCCCTTGACAAGGCCGGTCGGGAGCCCACAGCGGGCTCCGGCGAACCGCACCTCCGTGTCGGGACGTCAGGCCTCGGCGGCGACCGCGCCGTGGCAGCGCTTGTACTTCTTGCCGGAGCCGCAGGGGCAGGGATCGTTGCGCCCCACCTTGGGCTCGGCCCGAACCACGGGTGCGCGCTGGGCCTCCGCCTGGGCACCGGTGGCGTGGTCGGCGTGGCGCTCGACCATGCGCTGGCGGCGCCGCTGCTCGGCGATCTTCCGCTCGAGCTCGGCGGCCGCGCGGGCGGCGGCCTCGCGGGCCTCCTGCTCCTCCCGCGTCACCACCTGCAGGCGAAGCACCTCGCGCGCCACCTGCTCGCGGATCCGGTAGGCCATCTGCTGGAAGTTCGCGAAGCCTTCCTTCTTGTACTCGGCCTTCGGATTGCGCTGGCCGTATCCGCGCAGGCCGATGCCCTGCCGCAAATGATCCATCCGCAGCAGGTGATCCTTCCAGTGGAGGTCGATCGCCTGCAGCGTGATCCACTGCTCGAACTTCCGGAGGATCGGCACGCCGTCGGCGTCCACGCCGAGCGCCTCCTCCTTTTCCTTCCAGCGCTTCTCGACCGCGTTGAAGAGCTGCACCTCCAGGTCCTCGCGGCCGATCCCCGCCGGCACCTGGAAGTCGAAGCCGAAGAGGTCCTTCACCGCCGAGGAGAGGGCCTCGGGATCCTTCTCACCCTTGTCCGGATAGTAGGTGCCGGTGAGGTTGAGGATGACGTCCTCGAAGAAGTCGAGCATCCGCTCCTTCTGGTCGTCCCACGTGAAGACCTTCTCGATGCGGTTCTTCTTGCGGGTCTTCGGATCCTCGTCGTACTCGACGAGCGGCATGCCCGCCCCACACGCGAGAACCTCGCGGCGCAGCCGATAGATCGTCTTGCGCTGCTGGTTCATCACGTCGTCGTACTCGAGGAGGTTCTTGCGGATGTCGAAGTGGTGGGCCTCCACCCGCTTCTGCGCGCTCTCGATCGACTTGGTGAGGAGGCGGTGCTCGATCGGCTCGCCCTCCTTCATCCCGAGCGTGTCCATGATGCGGGCGATCCTTTCGCTGCCGAAGATCCGCATCAGGTCGTCTTCGAGAGAGAGGTAGAACCGGCTCAGGCCCGGGTCGCCCTGACGACCCGCGCGGCCGCGGAGCTGGTTGTCGATGCGGCGGCTCTCGTGCCGCTCGGTGCCGAGGATGGCCAGGCCGCCCAGCGCCACGACCTCCTCGCGCTCCTTGGCGCAGATGGCCTCGTACTTGTCGAGGAGCTCCTTCTTGCGGGCGTTGTAGGCCTCCATCTCCGCCCGCCACGCGGCCATGGTCTCCGCGTCCGCCCCGACCGGCTGGACGGGCGGCTCGCCGATCTCCTCCTGGACCATCGCCTCGGCATTGCCGCCGAGGATGATGTCGGTGCCGCGACCCGCCATGTTGGTGGCGATGGTCACCGCGCCCTTGCGTCCCGCCTGCGCGATGATCTTCGCCTCGCGCTCGTGCTGCTTGGCGTTGAGCACCTCGTGCGGGATGCCGCGCTTCTTGAGGATGGCCGAGAGCGCCTCGCTCTTGGCGATGGAGACCGTGCCCACGAGGATCGGCTGGCCCTTCGCGTGCAGCCGCTCGATCTCGTCGGCGATCGCGTTGAACTTCTCGCGCTCGGTCTTGTAGACGATGTCGTCCAGATCCTTGCGGATCATCGGACGGTTGGTGGGCACCACCACCACGTCCAGGTTGTAGGTGGAGGCAAACTCCGCGGCCTCGGTATCGGCGGTACCGGTCATGCCCGCGAGCTTGCTGTACATGCGGAAGTAGTTCTGGAAGGAGATCGTGGCGAGGGTCTGGTTCTCCGCCTCGATCTTCACCCCTTCCTTCGCCTCCACCGCCTGGTGCAGGCCGTCCGACCACCGCCGGCCGGGCATGAGGCGGCCGGTGAATTCGTCGACGATGATGACTTGGCCGTCCTTGACGACGTAATCCTTGTCGCGGCGATACAGCGTATGGGCGCGCAGCGCCTGCTCGACGTGGTGCAAAAGCTCGACGTTCGTCGGGTCGTAGAGATTGTCTACGCCGAGCAGCCGCTCGACCTTCTCTACGCCCTCGTCGGTGAGCATCACGCTCCGGGCCTTCTCGTCGATGACGTAGTCGGTCTCGGCCACGAGCTTGGGGATGATCTTGTCGACCGTGTAGTATAGGTCGGTGCTCTGTTCCGAGGGACCGGAGATGATGAGGGGCGTGCGCGCCTCGTCGATGAGGATGGAGTCGACCTCGTCGACGATGGCGAAGTTGAGCTCCCGCTGGACGTACTGCGCGAGGCGGAACTTCATGTTGTCGCGCAGGTAGTCGAAGCCGAACTCGTTGTTCTGCCCGTAGGTGATGTCCGCCCGGTAGGCCTCCTGCCGCTGGGCGTCGTTCAGGCCGTGCACGATGACGCCCACCCGCACGCCGAGGAAGTGGTAGACGCGGCCCATCCACTCCGCGTCGCGGCGGGCGAGGTAGTCGTTGACCGTGACCACGTGGACCCCGCGCCCTTCGAGCGCGTTGAGGTAGGCGGGCAGCGTGGCAGTGAGGGTCTTGCCCTCTCCGGTGCGCATCTCGGCGATCTTGCCCTGGTGCAGCACCATGCCGCCGATGAGCTGGACGTCGTAGTGGCGCTGGCCGAGGACGCGACGCCCGGCCTCACGGCAGGCGGCGAAGGCCTCGGGGAGGAGATCGTCGAGGGAGCGCCCCTTGGACACCTCCTCCTTCCAGCGGGCGGTCAACCCCGGAAAGTCCTCGTCCGCGAGCGCGCGCATCTTCGGCTCGAGCTCGTTGATGCGCGCGACGAGGGGCTGGAGCTTCTTGAGCTCCCGCTGGTTCTTGGTGCCGACGATCGCTTTGACGAGAGACTTGAACATCGCTGGATCTACCAACAGGCGCGGCGCGCGGGCCGTTCCCGCCGTTTTTCGCTACTCGAGAATGAACTTGCGGGGGTTTTGGGAGATGCCGTTCACCCGCACCTCGTAATGCAGGTGCGGGCCGGTCGAACGGCCCGTGTTGCCGATGGAGCCGATCCGCTGCCCCCTCTTGACCTGGTCGCCCCGCTGCACGTGGAACTCGGAGAGGTGGGCGAACCGGGTCTTGATCCCGAAACCGTGGTCGAGCACCAGAACCTTCCCATAGGCACCTTCGACCCCGGCGAAGACCACCGTGGCATCCGCGGGCGCGATGACCGGCGCGCCGTGGTTGTTGGCGATGTCCATGCCCTGGTGCAGGACGCGCTTCCCCGTGTAGGGGTCGAGGCGGTAGCCGAAGTCGCTGGTCACCCAACCGCGGGCGGGCCAGATGGAGGGAACCGAGGCCAGAAGGCTCCGCTGGTCCTCGAAGTAGCGCTGCAGCTCGGCAAGGCTGCGCTCGTTCTTCGCCGCCTGTTCGGCCAGAGAATCCAGGTGCTCGTCGAGGCGCTCGATCGGCGTCAGCTCCGCCCCCAGGTCGGCATCGGATCCGCCCGGGCCCTCGAGGGGGCCGATCGCCAACCCTCGCTCGTCGCTCAGGAAGGTGAGCGCCCGCAGCTTCTGGTCGAAGCGCTGGATGCGATCGAGGGTCTCGTCGATGTGGGCCACCTTCTCCCGCACGTGCAAAAGCTGGCCGCGCAACTGCGCGTTCTCGTCCCGCAACAGGCGGTTCTCCCGGGCGCGGTCCAGAAGGCTCGCGTAGTGGACCCCCGCCACCACGAGCCCCGCGACGAGGACGGCCAGCCCCGCGACGGCGCCCTGGATCAGGCGCAGGCTCACCCGGTACCGGCGGGTCGTGGAATCCCGGTCCGGAACGATGAGCACGGTGAATTGGCGCTTCGCCACGTACGACCTCCGAGCGGCGACACGGCTCCCGCGCCGGCGGGGACCGGCCGGGGGGCGGGGGGAGCCGCTCTCCGACTCGGGAACCTACGCAAGGGGAACTTGGTGCGTCAACTATAAGGGCGGACGCCGCGGGCGGGGCTGCGAGCGGCGTCCTCGCTCCTCCCTCGCCTCACGTACCGTTCAGTACGCTCGGCTCGGTCGTCGCTGCGGGTGCCGCTCTCGCCTTCCGCCGGCGGCGTCCGCAGCCTCGCGGTCCAAGCGCCGCGGGCGGGATCCCTACCCGATGGCGACGACGACGGCGGTGATGTTGTCGTCGCCTCCGCGCGCGTTCGCCAGTGCGATGAGACTCTCCGGCAGCGCCGAGGCCACCTCGCTCTTGGCGAACTCGAGGATCTCTTCGTCCTCCACCAGGTTGGAGAGCCCGTCCGAGCAGAGCACGAAGAGGTCGCCCTCGCGGAGCTCCTCCTCGAAGAGGTCGACCGGCACCGAAGGCTCGAAGCCCACCGAGCGGGTGATGATGTTGCGCAGGTGGGAGTGGCGGGCCTCCTCGGGCGTGAGGATCCCGGCCTTCATCTGCTCCTGCACCAGGGAATGATCCTCGGTGAGCAGCTCGATCGCCCCGTCGCGGATGCGGTAGAGGCGGCTGTCCCCCACGTGCGCGATCCAGGCGGTGTCGCCCTGCACGAGCAGGCCCGTGAGCGTGGTGCCCATGCCGTGCAGCCTCGGCTCCGCGGCCGAGCGCTCGAAGACCTCCCGGGAGGCCTCCTTGACGGCGGCCTCGAAGAGGTCACGGAGGGCTCCGTTGGCCGCCTTGCCCTCGAAGAGCTCGGGAGACCTCTCGCGCGCCGCGAGGAGCTCCCGCTCGACCACCTCCACCGTGAGCCGCGAGGCGACTTCGCCGCCGGCATGCCCTCCCATTCCATCCGCCACCAGGAAGAGCCCGAGAGGCGCGTTGATCAGGAAGGCGTCCTCGTTCTGCTCGCGGGCCCGCCCGGTGTCGGTCATTCCCCAGGATGAGACCTTCATGAGTCCTGGACCACCGTGGTTGCGCGACGGTCCCGTCTGCGTCCGCTCGCCTTCACGCCGGCTTCATCTCCATCCTGGCTCCTCGGTGGAGCCTGGTGAGGCGGGATGCTACCGACAGTCGGTGCGCGGGTTCAAGATATCCCTGCCCGCGCCTCGTGCCGACCGCGTCGCCGGGCCCGATGCGGTCGCTCCGGCCGGCGCCGGCTCCGGTCCAGAAGCTCCTTGGCGGCCACGAGGGCCGAGGCGTCCTCGGTGCCGGCCATCATGCGCGCGATACCCCGGCGGCGCGCCGCCTCCTCTTCGAGCACCTCCACCACCGAGGTGGTCCGGCCGCCATGCACCTGCTTGCGCACGTAGAGGTGGCGGTCGGCGAAGGCGGCCACCTGTCCGAGGTGGGTGATGCAGAGCACCTGCCGCTCCTGGGACGCCACCTGCAGCATCCGCCCGACCGCGAGCGCCGTGGCCCCGCCAATGCCCGCGTCCACCTCGTCGAAGACGTAGCAGTGCACCGGATCCACCGCGGAAAAGGCGG
>DATGOH010000186.1:0-5499 GCA_035306165.1 Ferdinandcohnia sp. | reverse complement strand
GCCACCTCGTGGCAGCCCGCCTCGTCCAGCGCCTCGGTGACGACCAGGAGCCCGTGGCGATCGGCCGCGGCGCGCAGCCACTGCAGCGCCTCCGGTCCGACGCCCTGGAAATCGCTCGGACGCGTGCGCGGCTTGTAGGCGCCGCCGCGCAGGAAGGCGGCACCGGCGGCGGCCGCCGCGCGCGCGGCCTGCTCCACGAGCTCCTCCGACTCCGCGGCGCAGGGCCCGGCCATCAGCACCAGCTCGTTGCCGCCGACCTCCACGTCGCCGACGCGGACGGGGCGCGTCTCCCCGGCCTCGGAGGCGGCCTTCGGATAGGAGGAGGGCGCCTGGAGGATCTCCTCCACGTGCGGGAGGGAGCGCAGGAGCCGGAGCGCGCGCGGGGCGACCGGCTCCTCCACCTCCACGGCCTGGCGGCCCCAGTCGCCGCCCAGGCGGCGACACGGGAGGCCGAGGCGCGAGGCGGCGCGGACGACCTGTTCAGCGGCACCCTCGGGTGCGGTTCGCTCGAGAAGGACGATCAAGGACCGACTCCCACGAAAACCACGTCGACCACCGCCGAGATCCCGAAGAGGAGAGCGACCCAGCCGTTGGCGGTGAGGACCGCATCCCCTCGCGCGCCGCGGGCGGTGGCGATCTGGCCCCAGAGGAGGGCGGCCGCGGCCAGCGCGACGCCGACAACGTAGGCGATTCCACGTCCGGCGGAAAGTCCTGCGAACAGGAAGAACACCGGAGCGAGCACGTGGAGGACCTTGGAGGTCAGCAGGGTCGCGCGGGGTCCCCACCGCACCGGGAAGGAGTGGAGCCCCTCGCGGCGGTCGACCTCGAGGTCGGCCAGCGCGTAGGTGATGTCGAAGCCGGCGATCCAGCAGACGACGCCCGCCCCGAGGAGCAGGGGAAAGGGATCGAAGCGGCCGGCGACCGCGAGATAGGCACCGATGGGCGCGAGCGCCAACACGACCCCGAGCCAAAAGTGGCACAGCCAGGTGAAGCGCTTGGCCAGGCTGTAGCCGAGCGCGAGCGGAAGCGCCACCAAGGAGAGCAGGCCGCACAGCGGCGAGAGCAGGAAGGCGGCCACCAGGAAGACCGCGCCCGAGAGGATCGTCAACGCCCACGCCTCCCGCACGCGGACCTTGCCGGCCGGGATCTCGCGGGCCGCCGTGCGCGGATTGCGCGCATCGATCTCGCGGTCGGCGATGCGGTTGTAGGCCATGGCGGCGGTGCGGGCCGCAACCACGCAGACGAGGATCAAGGCGGCGGTCCGCAGGCCGATGGGATGGGAGGCCGCCGCCACCGCCGCCGCCGCCACGGCGAAGGGCAGCGAGAAGATGGTGTGCGACGCCCGCACCAGCCGTCCCCAGCGAACGAGAACGCCGATCATGCGAAGGCCTCCGCGGGAAGGCGGTCCAGCTCGACGCGCACCCAGGGATGGACCGCGAGTCCGAGAGCGGCGGCACCGCCGACGGTCGCGGCGCGCAGAAGCTCGTCGCGCGGCACCTCGGGGAAAGCCTCGGCCAACGTGCGCACCTCCCCGAGGAGATCGTGATCCGGCGTGGAGACGAGCGAGTCGGTGCCGAGCACCCACGGAACGCCCGCCCGGCGGATCGCCGCAAGGTCCGGCAGCCTGCCGCCGATGTGGAGGTTGCTGCGCGGGCAGAGCACGAGCGTCGCCCCCGCCTCGCGCAGAAGGCCGAGATCCTCCTCCGTGGCGAGGACCGCGTGGACCACGAGCGTCCGCCGCCCGATCGCGCCGAGCTCCGCCAGATGCGGGATGGGCCGCTTGCCCGGACAAGGCGCGCCCTTGGAACGGAGGAAGTCCGCGAAGGCCCCCTCGCCCTCGACCAGCCAGCGCACCTCGTCCTCGTGCTCCGCGGCGTGCACGCTGCGCACGCCGGCGCCGGCCTCCGCCGCGAGCTCGCGGATGATTTGCACCGAGGTGCCGTAGGCCGAGTGCGGAACGATCTCGACCTGTACGCCCTGCCCCGCCGGCTCGGCTTCGCGCCGCGCGCGGGCGCGCTCGAGGGCGATGCGGCCGGATTCCTCCCCGGCACCCACGACTTCGAGCAGGGAAACGCCCTGCAGGCCGGCTTCGCGCAGCAGCGGTGCGGTGGCGAGGTGGGTGCAGACGTCCGCCACGGCCACCGTGCCGAGCTCGCGCATCCGGCGGGCCGCCGCGCCCGCCGCGCGCACCATCTCCTCCCGCTCGAGCCCGACCATGGCGCCGCCGAGCTCCTTCACCCACGCGGCGAGGCCGAGGCCGGCCGGCACGCGGCCACCCAGCGCGGCGAGCTCGAGGTGCGCGTGGCAATCCACCAGGCCGGGGAGGAGGACGCCCTCCCCCTCCACCACCGGGACGTTCGGGTGCGCCGCGCGCAGCGCCTCGGCCTCGCCCCGATCGAGCGCGCGGCCGAAGTCGTCGACGAGGACCGCCGCCCCCGACGGAGGGCGCAGCCACCCCGCGTCCGGCGACCACAGCGCCTCGCCGACGAGCAACTCCATCAGGCCGCCTCCAGCAAGCGGTAGAGGCCGTCGCGCCGCACGGGAACGAAGCCGGCGTCGCGGATGTGGCGCTCGATGGAGGCGGCGTCCATGGAGAAGATCGAGCCCGCCGCCGAGACCACGTTCTCTTCGAACATCACCTGGCCGAAGTCGTTGGCACCGAAGTGCAGCCCCGCCTGCCCCACCGCCGGCCCCATCGTCGGCCAGGAGGCCTGGAGGTTCTCGACGTTGTCGAGGAAGAGGCGGGAGACGGCGAGCATGCGCAAATACTCACCCGCCCCCTGCGAGTCGCCGCGGAGCTTGAGGCCGCCGTCCTGGTAGGGCCAGCAGATGTAGGCGGTGAAGCCGCCGGTCTCGTCCTGCAGGTCGCGCAGCTTCGTCAGGTGCAGCGCGCGCTCGTAGAGCGTCTCGCCCACGCCGTACATCATGGTGGCGCTGCTGCGCAGGCCGAGGCGGTGGGCGGTGCGCATCACCTCGAGCCAGACCGCGCTCTTGGCCTTCTTGCGCGCGATGCGGGAGCGGACGCGGTCGACGAGGATCTCGGCGCCGCCGCCGGGGAGCGAATCGAGGCCCGCATCGACGAGCCGCCGCAGCACCTGCTCGATGCTCATCCCCTCGAGCTCTGCCAGGCAGAGCACCTCCTCCGGAGAGAAGCGGTTGAGGCGGAAGCCGCGGTCCTTGATGAAGCGGATCAGCTCCTCGTAGTAGCCGATGCCGAGATCCGGGTTGATCCCGCCCTGCAACAGGACCTGCACGCCCCCCGCCGCCGCGAGCACCTCGAGCTTCTTCTCGATCTCCTCCCACGAGAGCGTGTAGCCGCCCGGGCGACCAGGGGCGCGGAAGAAGGCACAGAAGCGACAGGCCGTGGTGCAGACGTTGGTGTAGTTGATGTTGCGCTCGACGATGTAGGTGACCTTGCCGTCGGGATGGAGCGCGCGCCTGCGCTCGTCGGCCGCCGCACCGAGGTCGGCCAGCGGCGCCTTCTCCATCAGCAGCGTGGCCTCGTCCGCCGAGATGCGCTTTCCCTCCGCGCCGCGCGCCAGGATCGCGTCGATGCTCGTGCGCCGCAAAGCGCGCTGCGGCGCAGGCGCGGCGAAAGTGATCTCGGGCGGGAGCAGACCGAGCGCGTGCGCCTTCGCCAGGTAGACGGAGATCCCCTGCCGCTCGCGGTGCCCGAGGTCGAAGGAGAGGCTCTGCGTGAGGTAGCGCACGAAGGGCGCGGGATCGGGGGCGCCCACCTCCACCGCGTGCGCGAGGGCGATCTGCTCGAGCGCGCCCTTGCCGCACTCCAGCGCCTCCTGCAGGTCGGCAAGGACGAGGGGATCCACCTCCGGCTCGCGCACGGCCCAGAGCGCGAAGACCATGGGCAGCCCCGTCCAGCTCGCCCACATCTCCGCGAGGTCGTAGCGCACGGGGAACCGGTCCGCCCAGGCGAGCGCGGCGTCGCCGATGAGCAGGGCGCCGCGATCCGGACCGACCAGCCGCGCGGCCTCCTCGGGGTCGCGCACCTCGAAGCGCAGATCCTTCTTGCCGCGGGCGTCGAGCAGGATGCGGGTCAGGACCACCGAGGTCCGGCTGGAGCGGTCGAGGATCACCGTCTTCCACGCGTCGATCGGCGTCTCGCCCACCAGGATCACGCTCTCGACGGGACCGCCCGACGAGACGCAGCCCACCGGGAGCGCATACAGCCCGTACTGTGCGATGGCCGCCAAAGGCAGAAGGCCCACGTCGGCCTCGCCCTCCGCCAGGCGGCGTGCGCACTCGGAGGGCGGCGCGTGCTCGATGACGATGCGCTCCTTCGCGGGGCCCCTCCCGAGTCCGTGCAAGAGCGGCCGCGAGTTCAGAAAGCTCGAGGCGGCGATCCGAACCTGCTTCACAGCGGCATCTCCACCACGTTGTAGAGGGTGTCGCGCTCCACGGGCACCCGTCCCGCCTCGCGGATGAGACGGTGGAGCTGGGGGACCGAGAGCATGGCGGGCGTCTTCGCCCCCGCCATCTTGTAGATCTTCTCGGTGACCACGGTGCCGTCGAGGTCGTTGACCCCGAAGCTCTGCGCCACCTGCGCCATCTTCTCGCCCACCTGTACCCAGTAGGCCTTCAGGTGCGGAACGTTGTCGAGCACGATGCGGCTCTGCGCGTAGATGAGCAGGTTGTCGAAGCCCGTGGGCTCGGGGAGCTTGCGCAGGGGCGAGTTCTCCGCGTGGAAGGCCAGCGGGATGAAGCACTGGAAGCCCCCGGTCTCGTCCTGCAGCGCCCGCAGTCGCAGCACGTGATCGGCGCGCTCCTCCGGCGTCTCGATGGTGCCGTAGAGCATGGTGCAGTTGCTCTTGATGCCCATGCGGTGCGCGACGCGATGCACCTCGAGCCACTGCTCTGCGTTCGCCTTGTCCTTGCAGAGCTTGCGGCGCGCGCGCGGCGCGAAGATCTCGGCGCCGCCGCCGGGCATCGAGCCGAGGCCGGCGTCGACCAGGCGCCGCAGCACCTCCTCGTAGGTCATGCCGTACTTCTCGGCGTAGTAGTGCACCTCCACCGCGGTGAAGCCCTTGATGTGGAGCTTGGGCGCCACCGCGCGGATGCCGCGCAGGACCTCCTCGTAGTACTCGAAGGGAAGCCCCGGGTGCAGGCCGTTGACGATGTGCACCTCGGTGGGATCGTTTTCCAGGTGCTCCTTCACCCAGGCGATCGCCTCCTCCACGGTGAAGGTCTTGGCCAGCGGCATCCCCTCCTCCAGCCGCGAGAAGGCGCAGAAGCGGCAGGAGGCCTCGCAGACGTTCGTCAGGTTCAGGTGGAAATTGCGGTTGTAGTACGTGCGGTCGCCGTGCAGGCGCTCGCGCACCACGTTGGCGAGGTGCCCGAGGGTGATGAGATCGCGCGAGCGGAAGACCTGCATCGCCTCGTCCTCGTCCAGACGAACGCCTTCGTAGACCTTCTCGGCGATGCGCGCGAGCGGGCGCGGAACCGGGATGCGGATCGAGGGGGCAGCGGATTCCATCATTCCAG
>DATGOH010000185.1:0-8673 GCA_035306165.1 Ferdinandcohnia sp. | reverse complement strand
AACTGCACCCCGCGCAGGCGCGCGCCCGCGGCGAAGGCCTGCCAGGCGGAGTGTGCGTTGCCGGCCAGCCGAAGGACGTCGCGGGGCGGTGCAACGATCTCCTCGCGGTGCACCGTGTGCGCGAGAAAGCGCGCCGGCAGGCCCTCGAAGAGGGGATCGCCCCGGCCGGCCTCGGTGAGATCGACCTCCACGGTGCCGAACTCCCAGCCGGCGGGGCTCGGTTCGATCCGGCCTCCCAGCGCCTCGGCCAAGAGTTGATGTCCGAAGCAGACGCCGAGGACCGGGATGCCGCGTCGGTCCGCTTCGAGGGCCCAGCGGCCGAGCTCCTTCATCCAGGGCGCCTCGTCGCGGACCGAAGCGGGCGAGCCGGAAAGCAGGATGCCCCGCAGGCCTTCGTACGAAGGAAGTTGCTCGCCGAGGAAGGGGCGGATCGTGCGCACCCGATCGTCTGCGACGCCCAGCCGCTCGGAAAACCAGCGGTCGTAGTCGCCGAAGCGGGCGCGGACCCGCGGATGGGTGCTCCCGCACTGGACGATCAGGAGGGTCTCTGCGCCTCGATCCGCTGGCATTCGTTGTGGAGGATGCGCCGCGCGATGGCGATGGCGCAACCGTAGGTGCTCTCCACGCCGAAGAAGGACAGGCTCTTGGACAGCAGGGTCTGCCGGCGCGAATAGGGGGTGTCCGAGGCGTAGTGGAGCAGGCCCACTTCGAAGGGCGTGAGGTTGGAGAGGTGCACCACCTCGTCGGTGGGGTGGCGGCTCGGGTTGACGAGTTCGTAGATGGCGGAGAGGTAGGGGCCGGCCTCCATCTACAGCACCGTGTAGCCCTCGCGGTAATAGGTGTGCATGTACCGCCAGTTCTGGAGGAAGGAGCCGCGCACCGTCAGAGCCTTCTGGTTGTCGAAGACGGATCCCTCCCGGAGGTAGGGCTGCACGTCCGAGGCGCGGAAGGCGTTCTGGAAGTAATAAACGTTGCGCGAGTGCTCGTCGTAGACCTCCGACGAGATCATGGCATCGCCCACCCGGCCGTTGAGCGTCGCCGCCTTGCCCATCACGTAGATGCCCCGGATCTCGCCCACGCCCTGGCCGAGCCGCGAGAGGTGGTGGTAGGCCGCCACGCCCAGCGGGTAGTCGATGTTGAGGATCACCGCGTCGCTCTCCGCGAGCCGCTCGACGCCGGGCACCCGAACGCGCGGGTCGAGCCGCTCCGGCCGGAGTTTGCAGAGCTCGATCACCTGGGCGGAGACGTCGATGTGCCCCGGGCTCTCCAGCGTGGTGATCCCGCCCTCGGCATCCCAGGCGAGGACCTCGCTGCGCTTGGCGCGGGCGTCGGGCGAGCGCGTGATCAGCTCGCGGAGCAAGTAGTAGAGGATGTTCGCGACCTCGTGGACGTCTCCCCGTTCGCGGGCCTCCTTTAGCCGCGGCGCGAGGTTCTCCGGATTGTGGGCGCGCGCGAAGGCGACGATCTCCTCCTCGTGGGCGCGGGCAAAGCCGCCCAGCAGGTTCGAGAGCGAATGCATGTTGGAGGAGACGAAGTACACCGGCCGTCGCCGCGGCGCCTCCTCGCGCAGATAACCGACGTCCACACCGCTCCACCACCTCTGCGCGGCCCGCTGGTACTGCGAGTACGAGCCGGCCAGCATGCGCACCGAGAGGTCGAGGGGATGGGCGGCGATCTCCCGCAGGCCGATCGCGGGCGAGGTCCCGAGCGCCACGAGGAGGTTCTCGGCGTCGTGCGTCGTGAGGTTCGTCGCCTCCTCGAGCTCCTCGAGCGTGACGGCAACCGTCTCCACCTCCGGCGCGCGCTGCAGGCGTTCGCCGAGCGCGGAGCGGGCGAGGAGACGGTGCAGCTTGTTCCACTCGATCTGGTAGGCGGTGAGGATGGGGACGAGATCGTCGACGTCGCTGATGCTGGTGAGGAAGGCCGCGAGCGTCTGCTTCCCGTCCCAGCGCAGCGGCCGCCGGCGTCCCCGCGTGCGCACCTGCTCCCAGCTGCGGACCGCAAAGCCCGCCGATTCGAAATGCTCGTGGCTTTGGCCCATCACCACGCGCCGCACCAGCGGCATGACGGCCGGCAGGCGCGCGGCGCTGTAGGCGAAGGCGGCCACGTCCGGCTCGTGCGAGCGTGCGCCGGGATGGAGCGAGGAGTCGCTGAAGATGTGCGCCTCCTCGAAGGCGCGCACGCGCACCTCCCCCGTGCTCCGCAGCAGGGATTGGTAGGTCCGGACGTAGGTCTCGATCTCCTCGCTGAGGATGTGGGAAAAGGGGCGCTCCAAGGGCCCTCCTTCGCGCTGCGGCTCAGGTTGCGGCCAAGCGGATGCGTTCCTCGCTCTGCTCGCGGCAGAAGTTGCAGAGGACCGGCGCCTCGTTGGCCGTGAAGCCCTCCGCCCACGGCGGGTGCATCGAGCACTTGGGGTCGGGGCAGCTCCGCAAATCCCAGGTCCGACCGATCTCGCGGATGGCGAGCTTGGCCAGGCGGTTGCGGAACTCGTCGGTTCCTTCCGGCGGCTTCTTGGGGAAGAGCGCGGTGGTCACCACCGCCTTCTGCCCGCCCATCTGGGCGTGACCGTAGACGGGCGGCGCGCCCAGCGGGCCTTCCGGCACGACGAGCCGGCGCTTCATCAGATAGAGGAGCTTGTCGTCGGCCACGAGCTTGACCGTCTCCGCCTCCTGCAGGAGGAGTTCGGCGTCGTAGCTCCCGGCGGGCTTCTTGCGCTCCGCCTCCTCGGGCAGAGGCAGCGATCCGGCCGGTTCGCAGCCGAGGCCGTACGCCTGGTAGAGCAGCGCGCAGACGGCCCGCACGTCCTCGGGGAGGAAGGGCTCGAGGGTCACGACGCGGATCACGCTTCTTTCCCCTTGCGCGTGGACTTGGTCGATTTCGTCGTCGCCGCCTTGGTCCGGGACGCGGCCTTCGCCGTGGCCTTCGGCTCCGCCTTTGCCTTCGCCTTGGTCTCGGCCTTCGCAGCCTTGGTCTTCGGCTCGACTTTCCCCTTGGGCGCCTTGGCCTTCTCGGTCTTCGCCTTGGCCTCGGTCGTTTCGGCTTTGGCCTTCGTTTTCGACTTCGCCGGTGCCTTGGCCTTGGTCTCGCTCGCCTTGGCCTTGGCCGCGCGCTCGGACCGGGCCTTCGTCTTCCGCTCGGCCTTCGCCTGGGCCTCGGGCTCCTCCTCCGCGGCCTCGTCTTCCTCGACGGCCTCCGCTTCCTCCGGCGCCTCTTCCCCGAGCAGCTCGTCGTCCAACGGCGCTTCGAACTCCAGCTCCTCCTCGAAGGCCTCGAAGTCCTCGCCTTCCTCGGCGGCGAAGGCGCGGCGCTTCGGCCGCGTCGCGCGCGGCTTGGGCGGGATCTCCGCCAGGCGGCGGGGCTTGCGCGGGGCGCGGACGGTCCCGGGCGGCGGGATCAGCGCGAAATCGATGAGGTCCTCCGCGGTGGCCACCGGAACGCCCAGCGCGACGGCGACCTCGTCCTCGAGGAGGCGGCGCGCGGCGTCGTAGCGCTCCCGTTCGCGCTGCGGCAGCGGCCGCATGTTCGCGATGCCCTGCAGGGCCTTGACCACCTCCGCCACGCCGAGGATCTCGCCCGCGGCGAGGAGGTCCACGTGATGGCGGTGGCGCACTTTCCAGTCGAGCTCGGGATCCTCGAAGGAGGAGGCGAGGAGATCGAAGACGTCTTCGATTTCCACGGCGCCCGCGACCTTGCGCAGACCGATGGACTCCACCTTGGCCAGAGGGACGAGGATGGTGGCGTTGTCCTCCTCGCGGGTGAGCGCGACGAACGTGAGCGTGGTTCCGGCGATCTCCTTGTTCTCGGTGCCGACGACGCGACACACGCCCTGGTTCGGATAGACCACGCGGTCGCCCGGCTGCAGCTCCGAAGCGGAGCGGACGAGGGGCTGCGCCTCGGGGGAGATGGGATCCTCGACCGGCACGCCCTCCATGTAGCACGCGGGCACCGGAGCGGCAACGCGGACGTGGCCGAATGTTCGGCGCGGCGCGCCCCCACCGGGAGCGCCGCGGGTTTGCATCCCATATGTTCGAAATTGCGGGAACCCCTGGGACTCAAGGTATAAATGTCTCTCCACCAGCATGGAGATCTCTGGAGAGCCCATGGAGCCGCGGCGCGTTCTCGTGGTTGACGACGACCCTCTCATCCTTCGTGCGATCCAGCGTGTGCTCGAGTCCCAGGGATTCGAGGTCTCCGCCAACCTCAGCCCAGAGGCGGCCCTCGCCGAGCTGCGCGAGAACCCCGTGGGGCTCATCCTCTCCGACTACATGATGCCGGGCATGAACGGTGTCGAATTCCTGATGGAAGCCCGGCGCATCTGCCCCGACGCTCCTCGGCTCCTCCTCACCGCGATCAACGACTTCCGTGTGGCCGCAGAGGCGGTGAACAACGGCGAGATCTATCGTCTCCTGGCCAAGCCGTGGAACCACGCCGACCTGGTGAGCACCGTGCGCCAGGCGTACGAGTTCGGCGAACTCAAGCGACAGCACGCGCGGCTGAGCGCACGCGTGCAGGAGCAGAACACCGCCTTGCAGGAGGTGAACCGCAACCTCGAGGGGTTGGTGCAGCGCCGGACGCAGGACCTCCTCGAGGGGATGATCAACGCCCTCGACTACCGCGACATGGAGACGCAGTGGCACAGCCGCCGCGTCTCGCTGTACGCGCGCCGGCTCGCCGAGGAAATGGGGTTGACGGGGCGCGAGCTCCTCGACGTGGAGATGGGGTCGCTCTTGCACGACATCGGAAAGATCGGCGTGCGCGATTCCGTGCTGCTCAAGCCCGGCCCCCTCACCGAGGACGAGTGGGCGGAGATGCGGGAGCACCCCGCGATCGGCTACCGCATCCTCCGCGGCATCGACTACCTGAAGGGGGCGGCGCAGATCGTCCTGCAGCACCAGGAGCGTTGGGACGGCAGCGGCTATCCCGCGGGCCTGAAGGGAGAGGAGATCTGCCTGGGCGCGCGCATCTTCGCCGTCGTCGATGCGCTCGACGCCATCCGCTCCGACCGCATCTATCGGCCCGGTCGCCCCTTCTCGGTGGCGCGGGAGGAGATCGCGCGCCATGCCGGCACCCAGTTCGACCCGCAGGTGGTCGACGTATTCCTCTCCCTTCCGGAGACCACCTGGGAGGTGATCCGCCTGCGCGTGGAGCGGATGGCCCAGGAGGCCGCCCGCTTGGACCGCGAGGACGGGCTCGGCGACGTCGGCCGGTTCTGGCAGCGCCGCGAGGCGCTTCGCCAAACCGGAAAGTGAATGATATCAAACGCATTCCTTCCGGGTGTTTCGCGTTTCTCCCTGGAGCGATTAGGATGGGGGCATGTCCATCGCCCTCGTCGCCAGGGAGGTCCGGCCCGGTGAACACCGTGTGGCCGCGACCCCGGAAACGGTGCGCAAGCTCGTCCAGGCGGGACTCGAGGTCCGCGTGGAGCAGGGGGCGGGCGAGCGCGCCTACCTCTCCGACTCCGCTTTCGAGGCGGCCGGCGCGACGATCGTCCCCGCCGGTGCACAGTGGGCCGAAGCGGACCTCGTGCTCAAGGTGGCGCCCCTCCAGGAGGAGGAGAGAGAGCGGCTTCGGTCCGGCAGCGTCGTCGTCGGCTTCCTCTCGCCCCACGGACGGGCGGAGGTCGCGGCCGGCCTCGCGCGTGCCAACGTCACGGCCCTGGCGATGGAACTCGTGCCGCGCATCACGCGCGCGCAGAAGATGGACGCGCTCTCGTCGCAGGCGAGCATCGCCGGGTACAAGAGCGTCCTTCTGGCCGCGAACGCCCTGGGCAAATACTTCCCGCTGATGATGACCGCCGCCGGGACGGTGCAACCCGCGCGCGTGGTCGTCATGGGCGCGGGTGTCGCCGGCCTGCAAGCGATCGCCACGGCGCGCCGCCTCGGCGCGCGGGTGGAGGTGACGGACGTCCGCCCCGAGGTGAAGGAGCAGGTGGAGTCGCTCGGTGGGACCTTCATCGATCTCCCCATCGCGGAGAGCGGCGTGGGGGAGGGCGGCTATGCGCGCGAGCTCTCCGAGGCCGCCTTGCGCAAGCAGCGGGAGATCCTCACCGAGCGGGTCGCCGAGGCGGACGCGGTGATCACCACCGCCCTCGTCCCCGGGAGGCCGGCGCCGCGCCTGCTCACCGCGGAGATGGTCGACCGCATGAAGCCCGGCGCGGTGGTGGTGGATCTCGCGGCGGAGACGGGCGGCAACTGCGAGCTCTCGCGGCCGGACGAGGTGGTCGAGCGCGGAGGCGTGCGCATCTTCGCGCCCACGAACCTCCCCTCGCAGCTCGCGCAGGACGCGAGCCATCTCTACGCCCGCAACGTGCTCGAAGTGGCGCTGCTTCTCGTCCGCGACGGAACGATCCGCGTCGATCTCTCCGACGAGATCCTGGCGGCCATGTGCTGGACGCACGACGGCAAGATCCGCGTCGGGGCGGCGCCGCAGGCGAAGGGAGCCACCGCATGATGGGCATGCTTCTGGTCGGGGTCTACGTCTTCGTCCTCTCGATCTTCGTGGGGTTCGAAGTCATCAACAAGGTGCCGTCCACCCTGCACACCCCGCTGATGTCCGGCGCGAACGCCATCTCGGGCATCACGATCGTCGGCGCGCTGCAGGCCGCGACCACGGGTGACGCGACGGTGAGCAACCTGCTCGGCGCGTTCGCCATCGCGCTGGCCATGGTCAACGTGGTCGGCGGTTTCCTGGTCACGGACCGGATGCTCCGCATGTTCGGGAGAAGGGAATGAGTCCCGTGCAGACGGCCGTCGCCATCGCCTACCTGGCCTCGGCCTGCATGTTCATCTTCGGGCTCAAGCAGATGTCGCGCATCCGCACGGCGCGGCAGGGCAACGTGCTCGCCGCGCTGGCCATGGCGATCGCGGTGGTGGCGACGCTCGTGGAGCTCGGCAAGGTCGACTATCGCTGGATGCTCCTGGGCGGCCTGGTCGGGACGGTGGTCGGGGCCGTCGCCGCGTTGCGCGTGGCGATGACCGCCATGCCGGAGATGGTCGCGTTGCTCAACGGCGCGGGCGGCGCCGCCTCCGCCCTGGTCGGCCTGGCCTTCTTCTATACCCACGTGGTCGAGCCGGGGCGCGTGGGGACGGTCGCCGCGATCGTGGGCACCGCCTCCACGCTCACCCTCGTGCTCTCGTTGTGGATCGGCGCCGTCACCGCGAGCGGCAGCCTGATCGCTTACGCCAAGCTGAGCGGACGCATGCGCGGCGCTCCCGTCCTCCTTCCCGGGCGCCATGCGCTCAACGTGGTCCTCATCGCCGCCGTCCTCGGCCTCGGCGTGATCTTCGGCTGGGTGGCGCCCGGTCTGGGGACGGGCGTGGGGTTGATCTGGATCCTCTTCGGCCTGAGCCTTTTGCTCGGCGTGAGCCTGGTTCTCCCCATCGGCGGCGCGGACATGCCGGTGGTCGTCTCCCTGCTCAACTCCTACTCGGGTGTCGCGGCCTCGATGACCGGCTTCGTCATCGGCAACAACCTGCTCATCATCGCCGGCGCCATGGTGGGCGCGGCCGGCCTCATCCTCACGCAGATCATGTGCAAGGCGATGAACCGCTCGCTCGCCAACGTGGTGCTCGGCGGCTTCGGTGGGGGCGACGAGGGGGCGACGCAGGAGGCGGGCGCCTACCAGAACGTGCGCTCGGCGGGGCCCGAGGAGATGGCGATGGTGCTGGAGGCCGCTCGCAAGGTGGTCGTGGTCCCCGGCTACGGCCTCGCCGTCGCCCAGGCGCAGCACGCCGTGCGCGAGCTCGCGGACCTGCTCGAGCAGCGGGGGATCGAAGTGGCCTATGCGATCCACCCGGTCGCGGGCCGCATGCCCGGCCACATGAACGTGCTCCTCGCCGAGGCGGACGTTCCCTACGAGCACCTCTGGGAGCTCGAGCGCGCGAACTCCGAGATGAAGACCACCGACGTGGTCATCGTGCTCGGCGCCAACGACGTGGTGAATCCCGCCGCCCAGTCCACGCCGAACAGCCCCATCTACGGGATGCCGATCATCGAAGCGCACCAGGCGAAGTCGGTCTTCGTGGTCAAGCGCTCCCTCGGCGCGGGCTACGCGGGCATCAAGAACGAGCTCTTCGAGCACCCCAACACCAACATGGTCTTTGGCGACGCCAAGAAGGTGCTGCAGGATCTCATCGCCGAGCTGAAGTCGCTCTAGGGGCGCCGAGGCGCATCCGAGCCATGCCCCCACACCGGGGGATCTCTAGATTCCCGGTATGGCGGCGAGGATGCGGCCGTTTCTCTTCGAGACCTCCCTGAGCCTCACGCGCTACACGGGATACGCGGCGAACAACCTCCGGGCCCTCCTTCGAGGGCTCGAGCGGGTGCCCGGCGGCTCGATCTACCACCACCTCCACCACGCCCTCTTCCTGCGGCATTTCGCCGCCGGCGCCTTTGCGAACGATTTCGCCGTCTGGTGTTGGAAAGAGCTCCACGAGGAGGTGCTGGGGGAGCGGCTGACCGTGCTCGACCCCCTCGAGTTCTCGACCATCCGCGCGGCGCGGAACCGGCTGATCGAGGAGGTGGATCGGCACCTCGGCTCGGTCGAATTCATCCAGCACGTTCCGCACTCCCGGCAGTTCTTCTTCCAGGAGAGCCAGAGCTTCGTCTTCCCGACCGGGAAGGTGGCCCACGACCTCAACGAGTTCGCGGCCGAGATCCGCAAGGCGCCCCACG
>DATGOH010000184.1:0-14837 GCA_035306165.1 Ferdinandcohnia sp. | reverse complement strand
CCGTGAAGGAGAGGCTCTGGGGCTACGCGGTGCGCGTGGTTCTCGACCTGTACGACGTCTATCAGCCCTACAAGCGCGGAAAGCCGAGTACGCGCCTCACGGCCGAGGAGGCCTACGCGCTCGAACCCTCGCTCCGGCGCGACCTCATCGGCGCCATCACCTTCGACGAGTGGGGAATCGATCCCTTCCGGCTCTGTGCGTTGAACGCGCTCTCGGCACGCGAGCACGGCGCCGATCTCGCCACCTACACCGAGGTTCGCGATTTTCTTCGCGGCCCAGGTGGGCGGGTGGAGGGGGTGGTCCTGTACGATCTCCAGAAAAGGGAGACACGCGCCGTCCGGGCGCGCATCGTCTTCAACGCCGCTGGGCCCTGGGCGCCGAAGGTGGCGCGACGTGCCGGGGTGGAGCTGCGCATCCGCGGCGGCAAGGGCGTGCACCTCACCCTCGACCGTCGTGTCTCCAATTACGCCATCCTCTGCCAGGCGGCCGACGGACGGGAGGTCTTCGTCATGCCGCACGGACAGACCTCCGTCATCGGCACGACCGACGACGACTTCTACGGCGACCCCGACGACATCCGCATCCACGAGGACGAGGTCCGCTACCTCTGGGAGGCCGTGGAGCGCAGCGTGCCGAGCATCGGCCATGCGCGCCTCCTCCGCGCCTGGGCCGGCATCCGACCCACCGTCTGGGAGTGGGGCAAGATGGAGGATGATCTCAGCCGCGAGCACGTCATCTACGACCACGCCCTGCAAGGCGCGCCGGGTTTGCTGAGCATGGTCGGCGGCAAGCTCGCCTCCTACCGCATCATGGCCGAGGAGGCGGTGGACGTCGTCGAGGACCGGCTGGGGATCCCGCGGAGACCGTGCCGGACCCACCTCGAGCCCCTACCCGGGGGCGCTTCCTTTCCCGACGTGCGCGCCCTCGCCGAGGCGTACCGGCTCCCCGAGCCCACCGTGGCGCGCATCGCGCAGCGGCATGGCGAGAACGCCGTCGCGATCTGCGAGATGGTGGCCGAGGATCCGCGGCTTCGCCTTCCGGTCTGCCGCTGCGAGCAGATCATCGCGGCGGAGCTCGTCTTCTCCATCCGACACGAAGGGGCGCGGCGCTTGCTCGATCTCCGGCGGCGCAACCGCCTGGCGATGGGCCCATGCCAGGGCAGCGATTGCGCCCAGGTGGCGGCGGCGGTGCTGGCGCGCGAGCTCGACCTCGACGGCCGCGCCTACCGCAACGAGCTCGCCTCCCTGCTCCAACTCCGCTGGAAGGGGCAGCGCGGCGTCCTCGTCGGCCCCACCGCGGCGCAGCAGGAGCTCTCCCGCTTGCAGCATCTGGGTGCGGGCGCTCTACAGGACCTCCCGAGCTCGGTGGAGGAGGCGCCCCCCGCACCCGGCTCGTCGTCACCCGGCGTCGAACGATACGAGGAAGCGTCGGTGTCGGTCGCGGAGGGGCCCTGATGGCGGCGGTGCGGGATGTCGACGTGCTCGTGGTCGGTGGCGGGATCGCGGGCGCCACCGCGGCGATCGCGGCGCGCCGCCGCGGGGCGAGGGTCGTGCTCGTGCGCCGGGCACCGGGCGCCACGGCGCTCTCCTCCGGCGCCTTCGACGTCGCGCCCGATCCGCTCGCGAGCCCCTACCGTCCGCGCGGCCAGGAGCTTTCGCTGGAGGCCTGCGTCCACCATCTCGCGGGCAGCCGCCCCGACCACCCCTACGGCGTCGTCCGGGACGAGCTCGGTCGCCTTCCCGAGGTGCTCGCCTTCGCGGAGGACGTCTTCCCCGAGGTCGGCTTCGTCGCGCCGACCGAACCGAATCGCTGCCTGCCCACGTCCATGGGCACGCTCAAGTTCACCGGCGGCGCGCTCGCTTCGGTGGTCGGCGCCGACCTCGCCCTCCGCGCGGAGCGCATCGGCGTGGTGGGCTTTCGCAACCACCTCGAATGGGACGCCGCGCTCTGGGCGCGCCTGCTCGAAGAGGCGTGTGCGCGCGCGGGCCTGTCGCGCGCCTTCGTGCCGGTGGCCTGCGACTTCCTCGCGCCCGGGGACGAGCTCCTCCGCCCGTTCGAGATCGCCGAGCGCATCGACGACGATCCAATCGCCTTCGTCCGCAGCGTGCAGCGCACGCTGCCCGCGGGGATCGATCGCCTCCTTCTCCCGCCGGTGCTCTCGCGCCGGAGCCCGGCCCACGTGCTCGGGCTGGTGGAATCCGAGCTCTTCCTCCCGGCCGCGGAGAGCCTGGCCACGCGCCTTTCGGTGCACGGTCTGCGCCTGCAGGCGATGGTCGACGAGGCGCTGCGACGGGAGGAAGTGGAGATCGAGCACGGGGAGGTGCGGGCCGCGCGCCCCCGCGACGTCGATGCGCTCCTTCTGCGCTCCGCCGAGCCCCGGCTTCCTTCCGCGGACCTCTTTCGACCCGAGGTCGTCGCGCGCACCGAGCCGATCGAAGGCCGGCCCCTGCGGGCGAAAGCGGTGGTCCTCGCCACGGGCAAGTACCTCGCGGGAGGGATCGGCCGAAACGGCGTTCTTTGCGAGCCCCTCCTGGATCTCCCCGTGGAGCTGCCCGGTTCGCGGCGGGCCTCCACCTTCCGCCTGACCGCGCACGACCTCGTCGATGAGCAACCGTTCTTCCGTGCGGGGGTGCGGACCGACGCGCGGCTGCGTCCGGTGGACGAAGGCGGACGTACCATCGATCCGCGCCTCTTCGCCTGCGGGGATCTGCTCGCGGGCCACGATCCCGCGCGCGACGGCAGCGCCATGGGGGTCGCCCTGATGACGGGCTATCTCGCGGGGCGGTGGGCGGCGCGCGTGGCCGTCGGGAAGGCGAGAGCGCATCTTCCCGAGGGATCGGGATGAGCCGCTTCGAAAAGCTCTACCTCGCCTACCGCGCGCTCGTGGTGCGCCCTCTCAAGGCGGTGGTGCAGTCGCGCGGTGGCATCGAGCGCTTCTTCGACAACTACCGCGCCGAGGGGCTCGTCCCGACGCGGGCGCGGGACCGGGCGGCCCTGAGCGCCGCGGGCCGGTGCATCGCATGCGGCCTCTGCGACGCATTCGATCCCCACCTTGCCAAACTCCCGCGCCACGTCTACGACGGCGCCTCGCTCTTGCCGCGCCAGTTCACTCGTTCGTCGGTGGACCTCCCGAGGCTTCGGTCGATTCTTCGTCGTCTGCGCCCCGCCGATCTCCGTGCCGCGCAGGAGGCATGCCCTACCGGCGTCCCGCTCATGGAACTCGCCCACTGGCTCGCCGAGCGCAGCCGCCAGCTCTCGCCGCCATGAGTCGATTCCCGCAGCTCCAACCCTTCGGCGAGTTGCCGGCGCCCTCGGGGGCTCTGCTCTCCGACCTCGCGCGCATCCTCGGGCCGGACGCGATCTCCGTCTCCCCCCAAGACCGCCTGGAGGCGAGCCGCGACATGTGGCCGCGCGCGATCCTCTGGCGGCGCAAGGGGCTCTACCCGCCGGCGCCGCAGGCGGTGCTCTACCCGAGCCACGCAGAGGACGCGGCGCGGATCTTCCGCTGGGCGTCGGAGCGGGGCATCCCGGTCGTTCCGGTGGGGGGACGGAGCGGTGTGCTCGGCGGTGTCGTCGCCCTCGAGGCGGGCGCCCTCGCCGTGGATACGAGGCGGCTGGCCGACCTCGACCCGCCCGATCGCGAGCGCATGGAGGCCACCGTGGGGGCGGGGGTGCTCGGCGCCGACTTCGAGTCGATGCTCGAGCGCGAGGGATTCACGCTCGGCCACGCGCCCGCCTCCATCGGCGGCTCCACCGTCGGCGGGTGGATCGCCACCCGCTCCGCCGGACAGAACTCCTCGCGCTACGGAAAAATCGAAGACATGGTGGTCGAGCTCGAATGTGTGCTCGGCACCGGCGAAATCGTGCATCCGGCGCGGCCGACGCCGGGTACGGATTGGGTCGAACTCTTCTGCGGCAGCGAGGGCAGCCTCGGCCTCGTCACGCGCGCCACCTTCCGCATCTGGCCGCGCCCGGCCGTTTCGCGTTTTCGGGCGTGGCGCTTTCCGCGGATCGAGAACGCACTCGATGCGATGCGGGAGATCCTGCAGAGCGGAGCGCGGCCCTCGGTGTTGCGCCTCTACGATCCGATCGACACGCTCCTGTCGTTCCCACCCTGGGGTGAGGGGGAGGGCGCACCGCGGAGACCGCCGGGTTTGCGCGAGCTTTGGCCGCGCACGCCGCGACCGGTGCCGCTCCGGCGGCTGTGGAACTTCGCGCTCTGGGATCCGCGCGCGCTGAACGGTCTCGCGCGCCTGCGCCGCTCGGCGGTCCTCGTGCTCGGACACGAGGGCGAGGCCTGGGAGGTGGAGGCCGAGGCGCGTGCCGCCGCCGAGGTCTGTGCGCGCTCGGAGGGAAAGGACCTCGGTCCCGCGCCGGGCGAACGGTGGATGCGCCACCGCTGGGAGAGTGCGCGCCACTTCCCCACGGTCTTCGAGATGGGCGGCTGGGTGGACACCCTGGAACTCGCCATCGGCTGGGGCGGGGTTGCGCGCCTCTACCACGCGGTGCGCAAGGCGGTGGCACCCCACGCCTTCTGCATGGCCCATTTCAGCCACGCCTATCCGGACGGCTGCTCCATCTACTTCACCTTCCTGGGCGCGGCCGAGGATCCGGACCGGGGTCTCGGGCAGCACGAGGCGACCTGGGCGGCGGCGCTGGCGGCGGCGCGCGACGAGGGCGCCACCCTCAGCCACCACCACGGTGTGGGCCTGCAAAAGGCGGCCTGGCTCGAGCAGGAGCTCGGCGACGAGGGGATGGGGGTCTTGCGTGCGCTCCGGCGGGCCTGCGATCCCGCCGGCATCCTCAACCCGGGGAAATTCGAGACATGATCGAGGAAATCGGAAGCATCGACGAAGCTGCGATGTGGATCGAGATCCCCTCCACCGTTTCCGTCTGGCGCGTCGAGGAGCGGCTGCGCACGCGGGGCCTCACGCTGGGGCCGCAGCCCCCCTCCGTGTTGCGGCGCACCGTGCGGGAGTGGCTCGAGGGGCCCAATGCCGGGCGCTGGGTGGAGGGCGGCCGGCTGGCCTGCTGCGCGGCCGCGATCAAGGTCCGCCTCGACGATGGCTCGGTCGTGCGCACCCTTCCCGCACCGCGGTCGGCCATGGGGCCCTCGATCGCCCACGTCTTTCTCGGCAGCCAGGGAAGCCGCGGCGAAATCCTCTGGGCGGTGCTGCGCGCGCAGCGCCTGCGTCGGCGCAGCGTCGAGATCGCCTACGAGGGGCCGCCGCGCACGCTCGCCGCCTGGTTGCAGCAGGAGTGCCGCCGCATCGAACCCCCGCGGGGCGCCGAGATCGTCGGGGGAAATCCCGCCGTGCTCTCCCTCCTCTTTTCCGCCGACACGGAGCTCGAACGGGCGCGCGCCACCGCCGCGGCCGACGCGGCCCGCGCGTTCGGCCTGGGACGGGCCGAGACGCCGGGCCTCGCCGCCAGCGAGCGCGACTGGGAGAGCGAGGTTCCCGCCGACGCTTGGGAGAGCCTCCTCTCGGCCATCCCGGCGGGTCACCGTGTGTGGCTCACCCGCATCGCGCGCGAGACCGCGGTGGCGGTGACGTCGGAGGTCACCGGCCGGCATCTCCCCGTGATGGTCGAGCCCAGTCTCGACCTCGAGCCCTTGGCGGAGCGCCTGGGACAGGCGCTCCGGCTGCACTGAGGCGCTGCGCCTTCGGCGAGGATCACGGGCGGCGGCGACGGCGCAGGAGGGCGAGGAGAGCGGGAACGAGGAACGCCAGGCTCGCGCTCTCGGCGTCGGCGCTCGCGCAGCCGGAAGCGCGGCGAGAGGACGGCCTCGTTCGGCGCGGCGGGTGGGGTGCTTCGGGTTCGGGTTCGGGTCCGGGCGGGTCCGGTTCGTCCACCGGCTCCTCCGGGACCTCGGGCTCCACCGGTTCGTCGCAGGCGTCGCCGATGCCGTCGTCATCGGCATCCGCCTGGTCGGAGTTGGGGAGGTCGGGGCAGTTGTCCTCCTCGTCGCAGACCCCGTCGCCGTCTCCATCCTCGCAGGGCTCCTCACCGAGGATCACCGAGGTCACCGTGCGGGTGCGCACGCGGTGTCGGTCCATCCATTCGACGAGGGCGAGGAAGTCGTCCCGGTGGATGGAGTACGGCTTGCAGCCTTCCTCGCAGACGTTGTGGAAGACGAAGATCAGCCAGCCGTCGTCGTCTGCCACCTCGATCGCGTCCACGAGGGCCTGCACGCCCATCTCCTGCTTGTACGAGGGGTAGGTGCGCAGGCGGTAGAACCGGGGTGGCGGAAGGGTCTCCTCGGTCGGGCAGTCCTGGCACGACCATCCTCCTCTGGGCGAGAACGTCGGCGACCCAGGCGTGGCTGGCGTGGCTGTCGTCGAAGGTGAGCGAGACGATGGGGTAGGTCCGCGAGGGGGATGGGGGAGCCGCTCGTGCGACGAACGCGATCCCCAGCGCCATCCCGAGCGCGGCGACCGTACCGCACACGCCTTGCCACCGGATGTACCGTCGCAAGCGAGTTCCCCTTTCGTCTTCGCGGAAGTTGTCGCCGGTCGAGCGGGCGGACCATCGCTCGGTGGGGTGCGGACGACCCGTTCGCGCCCCCTCGGGACGGAGGCGGCGCCGCAGGCCGCGACGGCGCCTAGGGCTGGTGGACGAAAAGGAAGATACCCGTCGCGAGGACGACCGCCCCGGAGATGCGCGCCGCCCCGTCCACGCCGAACGCTCCATCTCCAACCCTTCGACCCGTGGAATCGGAAGGTCGGGAAAATTCTATCCGAATCTGCATGGCCGCGTTTCCCTGCCGCCCGACGGCCACCTCACCGGGGCTTGCCGCGGCGGGGGGCGGCAGCGATGATGCCCGCCATGCCGCGGAAGATCGTCTTCATCGTCAACCCCAAGTCGCGGGGCGGGAGCACGGGGCGTGACTGGCCGGCGCTGGCGGGGGCGTTGCGCGCGCAAGTGGGCGATTTCGGCACCTACTACACGAAGAAGCCGATGGAGGCCGTGGATCTGACGCGGCACGCCCTTTCGCGCGGCGCGGACGTGGTGGTGGCGGTGGGCGGGGACGGCACCACCAACGAGGTGGTCAACGGCTTCTTCCACGAGGACGGCACGCTGGTGCGCCCGGGCGCGACGATGGCGGTCCTGCCCCGCGGCACGGGCAGCGACTTCCTCCGCAGCTTCACGGTGGACCACGGCGCGGAGGCGACCGCGGCCCGCCTCGCGCGGGGGACGCCGCGGCCCTTCGACGTGGGGCGGGCGCGCTTTCACGACCTCGAAGGCCGGCCGCTGGTGCGCTATTTCGCCAACGTCGCCTCCTTCGGCATTTCCGGCGTCATCGACGGCTACGTGAACCAGATGAACAAGAAGCTGGGGGGCAAGCTCTCGTTCATGCTCGGTTCGCTGCGCGGGCTGGCCACCTACCGCGACCGCACCTGCCGCATCCGCATGGACGACGGTCCCTGGGAGGAGGTTCCGGTCACCTGCCTGGCCATCGCCAACGGGCGCTACTTCGGCGGCGGGATGATGGTCGCGCCCCTGGCCGAGATCGACGACGGCCTCTTCGACGTCACCCTGTGGCAGGGCTACGGCCTGACCGACTTCCTGGTCAAGGGAAGGAAGCTCTACGACGGAAGACACGTTGCGCTCTCGGGCACGCGCACGTACAAGGCGAGGCGGGTGGAGGCCGTCTGCGAGGAGGAGTGCCTCCTCGACGTGGACGGCGAGGCGCCGGGGCGGTTGCCGGCGACCTTCGAGATCCTCCCCTCCGCCATCACCTTGATCGTGTAGGAGCCCGTTTTCTGCAGCGGGCTCCGACGAGCCGGGCCCGCGATGCACTACGAAGATCCCATCGAGAAGTTCCGCACGCTCCTGGAGGCGGCGCGCGCCTCCGACATCTGGGAGCCCGAGGCCATGGCCCTCGCCACCGCGGACGCGGAGGGCAATCCCTCCGTGCGCATGGTCCTGCTCAAGCACGTGGACCAGCGGGGCTTCGTCTTCTACACCAACCTCGGCAGCCGAAAGGCGCGTGAGCTCCTCGCCCGCCCGCGCGCCGCCCTCTGCATCCACTGGGGGCGGCTCGAACGGCAGGTGCGCGTGGAGGGGAGGGTGGAGCAGGTCTTTGACGAAGAAGCCGACGCCTACTTCGCCACCCGCCCGCGCGGCAGCCAGCTCGGCGCCTGGGCCTCGCGCCAGAGCGAGACCCTCCCCAACCGCGACGAGCTCGTCGCCCGCATCCGGGAGTTCGAGCAGCGCTTCGAGGGACAGCCGGTCCCGCGTCCGCCCCATTGGTCGGGCTTTCGCGTCGTCCCCCACCGCATCGAGTTTTGGCAGGGCCGCCCCGACCGCCTCCACGAGCGCCTGCTCTACCTCCGCGACGGCGACGCCTGGTCCGTGCAGACGCTGTATCCCTGACGGCTCGTCGGGGACTTCGACGTCGAGCAGGCGAAGGCGCTGGTGGCGAAGTATTTCGGCAGCTTGCCCGCGCGACCCCGGCCGCCAGCCCTCGCGCTGGACGAGGTGCGCGACACGCGCGCCTTCGTCCGCGAGGTACTCGCGCCGCACCGCCGCGTCGTCGTGCACGCCATGCCGCACGCGAACGGCGGCTGAGGCGTTTCTAGGGCGCGTGACCCCAGCCGTAGCGCTCGAATTGCACGGCCTCGGCCTGGGACTCGGGCTCGTCGGAGAAGAAGCGGATCCACTCCTCGCGGCGGGCGCGGGCGTCGCGGCGGCCGAGGTCGATGAGCAGCTCGGCGAAGCCGCCGTCGAAGAGGAGGTAGGAGACGAGGTCGGCGCGATCGGGGGCTTCGGATTCGGCGAAGCGGCGGAGCAGCCGGCCGACGAAGTTGTCTGCGCGCTTCTTGAATTCGGGAGAGCGCGCGTACTCGGCGGCGAGGGCGCCGAGGTCCTCGGAGGGGTGGACGAGGATGTTGCGGACCCACCGCATGGGTTGCTCGCGCTTCATGCCCTTGGCGAGCACCTCCTCGAAGCTCGGGCCGTAGGCGATGGTGCCGGCCTCGAGCACGGCGTTGAACTTGCGCAGGCGGTGGAGGTCCTCGTCCAGGGTGTCCTGCATCAAGGCGTTGAGGGTCTTGCCGAGCAGGAAGGCGGCGGAGGGATAGGCGCGCTCGGCGGGGCTGGCCGGGCCCACGGCGCGTCGGAAGCCACCGGGGGTGAGGGCGTCGGAGACGGGGCGCTTGCGCAGCGAGACGACGATCACGCGATGCGCGCCGAGGCGGAGTGCGGGGCTGAGCGGCACGTTCTGGCGCAGGCCCCCGTCCGCGTACAGCTCGCCGCCGATCTCCACCGCCGGAAAGAGGAGCGGGATGGCGGCCGAGGCGAGCGCGTGCGAGGGGCCGATGCGCGTGCGGACGGCGTGGTAGTGCAGGTCTTGCGAGCGCACCGGCGTGGTGTCGTTGCGCTGGACGAAGACGGTCGCCTGGCCGGTGGCGATGCGGGTGCAGGAGACCGAGAGGGCCTCCACGCGCCCCGCGCGCACGTTGCGACCGATCTGGGGCCAGGCAACCACGCGGCGCACCCTGTTGCGCAGGCCGATCGGGTTCACGAGCCCGCCGCCCGGAGCCTGCCGGCCGCCGCTCGGCGGCGCGCGGCGGGTGAGATCGCGCAAGAAGCGGACGACGTCGGTCGGGCCGAAGACGAGGATGTCCTGCACGCGGAGCGCCTTCCAGGCCGCGCAGAGCAGCTCGCCCTGGCGGCTTTCCTCGTGGGCGCTGCCGGCGAGGAAGCAGGCGTTGATGGCGCCGACGGAGGTTCCGGCGAGGATGTCGAGGGGGAGGGGGCGACCCAGCTCGGGGCCGAGCTCGTCGCGCAGGTAGGAGACGACCCCCGCCTCGTACGCCCCGCGGGCGGCCCCCCCACTCAAGACCATCGCCGTCCGCAGTCGAAGCATCCGGGCCTCAGCGCAAGAACCAATACGATGTGGCGAGCAGGCTGCGCTGCACCTCTCCCACGTTCGCCCGTTTCTGGACCTCGAGCAAGGCCCGATCCTTGTCCGCGTACCGCCGTTGCTCCTCCAACCGGAGCTGGTCGAGGCGGCACCGATAGGCCCGCTCCTTGGCGTCGCGCTCCCGGCGCAGCCGCGGCCGCTCGGCCGGCTCGGCGGCCGTCACCGCACGCCGCGCCTCCTCCCACGCCCGGCGGGCCTCCTCGACCTTCTGCCGCGACTTTTGCAGGGCTTCCTCGGTGAAGCGATCCCAGCGCTCGCGGGCGCGGTCCGCCGCCGCTTGCCGCCTCGCCTCGACCTCCTCGCGCATGCGGGCGCAGATGCGGGCGAGGGCGTTCTCCTGCGCCGTGCTCACGCTCGTGATCGCCCCGCCCGAGGGCCGCTCGTCGGTCTCCCGCGCGGGGATCTCCAGAAAGAGCGCGCCAGTCTCCGGATCGAGCGAGCGGTACGTGCTGCCCTCGCGCACGAGCACCACGTGGACGATGCGCTCCTCGGCATCGACCTTGCCCGCCACGAGCTTGTAGACGAACCACCAGCCTTCCTTGCCGAACAGGGGGGCGAGGTCGGCCGGTGCGCGGCCGGCGTCGAGGTCGAGGAAGGTGACGCCCTCGATCGGCGTGCTCTTGACGAGGCGGGCGGCGGCCTTCACGAGCGGCGAGCGCGGACCGAGCTTCTTTAGCCCCGCCTCGCGCGCCTCGCGGGCGCTGGCCAACGAGTACAGCCCCGTGGCGAGTTCCCCGCCGGCCGCCTCGAGCAAGGCCTCGGGAATGCGGCGGACGTTGAGCACGTCGCCCTCGCGATCGGCATCCTCGCCGAGCACCGAGAGCGCCAGGGCCGATGCGCGATCGTCTTCCTTGCGCAGCGCCTGCTGCGCCTCGTCGCCGCGGAGCCGCAGACGCGCACGCACCTGATCGTCGAAGCGATCGAGGAGCACGCTGCGCGCCTCCTCCATGCGGGAGTGGATGGCGCTCTCCATCTCGGCGCGCAGCCGCGCGAAGGCCTCGTCGATCTCCTTCTCGGAGCGGCAGCTCTGGTAGATCTCCAGCACCCTCCGCTCGAAATCCACGCCGCTGTCGAGCGCGCCGAGCACCTCGTCGGAGGCGCCCAAGACGCCGTCGAAGAGCGAGAGCTTCTGCTCGAGGAGCTCGTAGAGCCGCGCCTCCGCGGCGTTGGCGCGGTTGACCATGTTGATGACGAGGACGTCGCGCTTCTGCCCGTAGCGGTGGCAGCGGCCGATGCGCTGCTCGATGCGCTGGGGGTTCCAGGGCAAGTCGAAGTTGATGACCAGGTTGCAGAACTGGAGGTTCAGGCCCTCGGCCCCCGCTTCCGTGGAGATGAGGATCTGCGTCTCGTGGCGGAACTCCTCGACCAGTCGCTTGCGCTCGTCGGGGCTCGAGCCGTCGCCGCAGAGCAAAGAGATCTTGCCGCGGAAGCCGGCGTCCTCGAGCAGTTCCACGAGGTAGGTCTGGGTGCGGCGGCTCTCGGTGAAGATCACCGCTTTTTCGGGCCAGCCGTGCTCGCGGGCCACGGCGAAGGCGCGCTGCAGGGCGCGGACGAGGGCGTCGCCCTTGGCGTTGCGGCGGATGGAGCGCGCGAGCGCCGCCATCTCCCGCAGCTCCTCGAGTTCCGCCTTGCACTCGTCCAAGGTCATCGGCTTGCGGTCGCCGACCTGCCGATCGTCGAGGAGTTCCTCGGCTTCCTCCTCGTAGATGCGCCGGATCTCGTCTTCGAGACCGTCGACGTCGTCCTCCATCTCGGCGATGAGCGCGAGGTGCTCGGCCTGGGCGCGCGCCACCTCCTCGGCGCGGCGGATGCGCGCCTCGAGGCCGTCGGCGAGCTTTTCGAGCGTGGCGGCGATGGCGAAGGTCGAGCTGCCGAGGATCTTGCGGTAGCAGAGCGTCAGCAGCGTGCGGCGCTCCGGGGGGATGGCGGCCACCCGCTCGCGGCAGAGGTACTCGCTGACGCGGTCGTAGAGCTCCTGCTCCTCGAGCGAGGGGCGGAAGTCCTCCACGATGGAGCGGCGGTTCGTGTACTTGACGTACTCGCGCACCTGCCGGCGGAGCGTGCGCTGCACCACCGGTTCGAGCCGCTCTTTGAGGTCGGCGAGGAGCCGCGCGCGCTCCTTGTGTCGCTCCTCCTCGTCGGGCGCGCCCGGCGGCGGAGGGGGCTGCAGAAGCGGCGCGTAGAGCGTGCGGAAGGACTCCTCGGTGCCGAGGATGGTCTCGTCGATGAGGCTGACGAGGCCGAAGAGCTCCATCAGGCTGTTTTGCAGTGGCGTGGCCGTGAGCAGAAGCTTCGGTGCGCGGGCGAGCGCGGGGCGCAGCGCCCGGCCCGTCTTGTGCGTCGGGCGGTAGGCGTTGCGCAGCCGATGCGCCTCGTCGATCACCACGAGGTCCCACGGGATGGCGGCGAGCTGGTCGGGGCGGTTCGCGGCGAAGGGCACCGAGCAGATCACCGGCACCGGCAGGTCGAAGGGGTTGAGGCGGCCGGAGGCGCGCGCCGAAGGGCCGTCCACGCACTCCGCCACCAGGCCGAACTTGTCCCAGAGCTCGTCGCGCCACTGGGCGCGCAGCGGAGCGGGCGCGAGCACGAGGATGCGACCGCGGCCCTCCGAGACGAGCTGGGCGATCACCATCCCCGCCTCCACCGTCTTGCCCAGGCCCACCTCGTCGCCGAGGATGCAGCCGCCGCTGGCGAGGCTTTCCAGCGCGAAGATCGCGGCCTCGATCTGGTGGGGGTTGAGGTCGATGCTGGCGGTGGAGAGGGTGGGCGTGACGCGGCCGACGTAGGTGCCGCCGCGCCGCAGGAGGATCTCCTCCGCCAGGATCCGCTGGTGGAAAAGGCTCCGCGTCTGCAATGCGCCGCCGGCGCGCGATGGGCGCCGGGCCGTGGCCGTGCTCGCGAGGGTCATCGCCATGGTTTTCGCCGCGCGGTGCGCGACCTCAAAGGACTTTCTCGATCCCCTCCCAGAGTCGGGCTGTGGAGAGGGCGGGATCCCCCTGTAACCACGCGCGGATGGCCGCCACGCCCCATGCGCCCGCGCGCAGCACCTCGGGCACGCGCTCGGCGTCGACCCCGCCGAGCGCGAAAAGCGGCATGCCCGCCGCGCGCGCCGCCTCCGAAAGCGCTCCCGTGCCCACGGCCGGCCCCTTACCGGGGCTCGGGAACACGGGGCTGAAGGTGGCGAAGTCCGCGCCGGTCCTACGCGCGAGCTCGTCGATCCCGTGACCGCTCGCTCCGACGAGCGCGCCCTCGCCGAGGACGGCGCGGGCGTCGGCGACCTCGAAGCCGCTGCCGGGCAGGTGCAGGCCGTCGGCGCCGATCGCGCGCGCGACGTCCGCGCGGTCGTTGACCAAGAGCGGCGCGCCGTATCGCGCGGTCACCTCGCGCAGGCGCAGGCCGAGCTCGTAGAGCGCGCGGGCGGAGAGATCCTTTTCGCGCAGCTGCACCGCCGCCGCGCCGCGGGGAAGGGCCGAGAGCGCGCGCTCGACCGCCCGAGGGAGGTCGTCGACGAGCCGGCGGTCGGTGACGAGGTATAGGCGGAATCCGAGCACGTCTCAGGCGCCCGAGATGGTGCCTTCCACCGGCGACGAGGCGGTTCCGTAGAGCTTCTTCGGGATGCGGCCGGCGAGGAAGGCGTCGCGGCCCGCCTCGCAGGCGGCCTTCATCGCGCGCGCCATGCGCACCGGATCCTTCGCTTGGGCGATGGCGGTGTTGAGCAGGACCGCGTCGCAGCCGAGCTCCATGGCGATGGTCACGTCGCTCGCCGTGCCCACGCCGGCGTCCACGAGGACGGGCACCTTCACCATCTCCCGCATGATGAGGATGTTGTAGGGATTGCGGATGCCGAGGCCCGAGCCGATGGGCGCGCCGAGCGGCATGACCGCGGCGCATCCGACGTCTTCGAGCTTGCGCGCGGCGACCGGATCGTCGTTGGTGTAGGGCAGGACGGTGAAGCCTTCCTTCACGAGGATCTTCGCCGCTTCGAGCGTGAGTTCCGCGTCGGGAAGGAGGGTCTTGGGATCGGAGAGGACCTCCAGCTTGATGAGATCGGTGTCCCACAGCTCGCGCGCGAGGTGCGCGGTGCGCACCGCGTCCTCCACGTTGTAGCAGCCCGCCGTGTTGGGCAGAAGGCGCATCCCCTCCGGGATCCATTCGAGCAGGCTCTCCTCGCCCTTTTTGCTCAGGTCCAGCCGGCGCACCGCCACCGTGACCAGCTCGCTGCCCGAGGCGGCGAGGGCGGCCTTCATCGTGGGGAAGTCGGCGAACCGTCCCGTGCCCGTGAACAGGCGCGAGCGGAAGGTGTACTTGCCGATGCGCAGCAGATCGTCCGACATCGTCTCGTCTCCTCGAGGGGATGGGGGTGTGGGGGCGGAGGAGCCGCCGCCGACGAAGTGGACGACCTCCACGCGATCGCCCTCCGCCAGGCGGTGCTCGTCGTGCAGGGCGCGGCGGACGACGCGCTCGTTGACCTCCACGGCCACCCGGGCGCGGACGACGCCGAGCGAGTCCAGGAGCTCGCCGACGGTGATCGCGTCGGCCACCTCGCGCTCCTCGCCGTTCAACCAGATCTTCACCGGGGCTCCTCCACGTGCTGGGGCCGAGGCGGTCCGATAGCAGGCTTCGGACCGCCCCGCAATCAGGCGGCGGGCTTGCGCGCGAGGAGCTGCACCACCGCGGCCCGGCCGGTGTGCAGGATTCCCTCGGTCACGTCGCGTTCGATTTCGACCAGGTGGAGGATCTCCAGGTCGGAGAAATCCTCCCGCAGGAGGTCGGCGGAATAGAGGAGCTCGGGACGGGAAGGACCGCCCGTGCCGAACTTCGGCTGGTCGGTCGTGTAGGCCTCGAGCAGGACCACGCCCCCCGGCCGCAGGCCCTGCGCGACCTGGCGGTGCACCTTCTTTCTCAG
>DATGOH010000183.1:0-6187 GCA_035306165.1 Ferdinandcohnia sp. | reverse complement strand
GGAGTGGGAGGGGTCCCTCTACCTGCAGGCCTACGTCGATCACGGTGGGCGGGATATGCGGCTCTTCGTGGTCGGCGGCCGCGTGGAGGCCGCGATGGAGCGGCGCGCGCCGCCGGGAGAGCTGCGGACCAACCTGGAGGTCGGCGGCACCGCCCGCGCGATCGAGCCCGACGAGACGCTCGCGGCCCTCGCGCTGCGCGCGGCGGATGCCCTCGGGCTCGACTGGGCTGGCGTCGATCTCGCCGTCGGCCCCGAGGGGCCGACGGTGATCGAGGTGAACGGAAGCCCGGGCTGGGCGGGCATCGGTCTGGCCACCCACAAGGACATGGGAGAAGCGATCGCCTGGCATGCAGCGAGGCGAGCGAGCGAGTCGCCCCAGACCGCGGCTCGATGGGAAGGAGGGGGTTGAAATGGCAACGCGCAAACGAACGACGACGGCCCGGAAGAGCACGCGGGCGACGACCGGAACCACCCGGAGGACCACGGCGCGCACGCGCGCGGCGACCAAGACGGAAACCGGCAGCATGAGCGTGCGCGAGGCCGGTCGCAAGGGCGGCCTGATCGGTGGACGCAAGGGCGGGCAGACCGTGCTGCGCGAACGCGGGCCGCAGTTCTACAGCGAGATCGGCAAGAAGGGCGGCCAGAGGGTGCGTGAACTCATCGCCCTGGCGAAGCAGATCGAGGAGGAGCAGACCACGCCGAGCACGAGCCGGCGCGGCAGGCGCACGTCCCGCTGAGGGTGAAAGGAGTCGACGATGGCCGAGCAGAAGAAGTCCAAGGGCGGCATGAGCGTCGCCGAGGCGGGGCGCAAGGGCGGCGAGCGCGTCAAACGCGAACGCGGCCGCGCCTTCTACGAGGAGATCGGTCGCAAAGGCGGCGAGACCGTGGCGCGCGAGCGCGGCCGGGAGTTCTACGAGGAGATCGGCCGCAAGGGCGGCGAGACGGTCAAGGCCGAGCGCGGTGCCGCCTTCTACGAAGAGATCGGTCGCAAGGGTGGCGAGACGGTGAAGGCCGAGCGTGGCATGCCCTTCTACGAGGAGATCGGCAAGCGCGGCGGCCAGAAGGTCCGCGAGCTCATCCGCGAAGGCAAGCGCACCACGTCCGAAGAGGAGGAGTGAACCGGGGGCTGCAACCAGCCCGGTTCACCCCCGGGGGACGGCCGCCCGGCCGTCCCCTTTTTCGTGCCCGAAGCGCGCGCACGCCCGTCTCCGTGACACGCGGGGAAGCGCTCGATGTGTGCATTCTTTCGGCCGTCATGCTTGTCGTTTTCGACAACCGTCCCCATGGGTTGAAAGAGGAACACATGGAGGGACCATGGCGGACGAAAAGAAGCCGATGACGGTGAGCGAGGCCGGTCGCCTCGGCGGCGAGAAGGTCGCGCGCGAGCGCGGACATTCCTTCTACGAGGAGATCGGTCGCAAGGGAGGCGAGAAGGTCGCCCGGGAACGTGGCCACGAATTCTACGAGGAGATCGGCCACAAGGGCGGCCAGAGGGTGCGCGAACTCATCCAGGAGGGGAAAGCCTCCGAAGGTGAGCCCAACGACTGAGGAAAGGAAGGCGAGACATGGCGGACAAGAACAAGGACATGACCGTACAGGAGGCGGGCCGTCTCGGAGGCGAGAAGGTCGCCCGTGAGCGTGGCCACGAGTTTTACGAGGAGATCGGTCGCATGGGCGGCGAGAAGGTCGCCAAGGAGCGCGGCCACGAGTTCTACGAGGAGATCGGCCACAAGGGCGGGCAGCGCGTCCGCAAGTTGATCGAGGAAGGCAAGGCGACCGAGAGGAACGAGCCCAACTGACGCGCGGGCCGCGACCGTCTTCGGCGCGTGCGCTCACCCTCCCGTGGCCCGGATTTTTCGGGCTCCGGGAGGTTTTTCGTGCTAGGACCCTTCCCGACGGGCTTTCGAACTGGAGGGTCCATGTCGGCACCCATCCTGGAAATCGACGCACGCCATCCGCAGCCGCGACTCGTGGCCCGGGCCGTCTCGGCGCTGGAGGCGGGTGAGATCATCGCCTACCCCACGGACACCTACTACGCGATCGGCTGCGACCTCATGAACAAGCGCGCGGTGGAGAAGCTCTACCGCCTCGAGCAGCGTCCGAAGACCAAGCCCCTGTCCTTCCTGTGCACGGATCTCTCGGACGCCGCCCGATACGCACGGATCTCCAACTTCGCCTACCGCACGATGAAGCGGTTGGTTCCCGGCCCCTTCACGTTCATCCTCCCGGCGACGCCGCTCACGCCCGAGATCGCGATGACGCGGCAAAAGACGGTGGGCATCCGCATCCCCGATGCCGCCATCCCCCAGGCGCTCGTCCAGGGGCTCGGGCATCCGCTGTTGACCACTTCGGCCACCTTCGAGGGCGAACCGCTCAACGATCCGCGCACCATCAAGGAGCGCCTGGGGCATGCGCTGGCATTGATCGTGGACGGCGGTTTCCAAGTCTTCGAGCCGTCCACGGTCGTCTCCCTGCTCGACGACCAGATCGAGGTCCTCCGCGAGGGCAAGGGCAAGCTCCCCTTCTGACCGGTGCCATCGCGACGATCCACAGGCGCCGGCGCGGCGATGGGCCCGGGAGGCGCTAGGATGGGCCCATGGCCGGCGACCGCCCGCTCGAGCCCCTGCTCGATCTCTTCCTCACCTACGTTCGCGTCGAGCGCGGGTTGCGCCCCAAGACCGTGGACGCCTACGGCGCCGACTTGCAGCGCTACCTCGACTTCCTCCACCGCGAGGGCGTGCGGGAGGCGGATGCGATCCGGCCCGAGCACGTCTCCGCCCATCTCGCCGAGTTGGAGGAGGCGGGGCTCTCGGCGCGCTCGCAGGCGCGGCACCTGGCGGCGATCCGGATGTTCCACCGCTTCCTCCTCGGCGACCGACTCGCGACGAGCGACCCGGCGCGTGCGGTCGAGCGGCCGAAGATCGGCCGCTCGTTGCCGGTGGTGCTCGGGCACGCGGAGATCGAGGCGCTGCTCGCCGCCCCCGATCCCGCCACGGCGGTCGGCGCGCGCGACCGGGCGATCCTCGAGCTGCTCTACGCCACCGGCTTGCGCGTCTCCGAGCTCTGCGATCTCACCCTGGACGACCTCCACCTCCAGGCGGGCTATCTGGTGGCGCGCGGCAAGGGCAACAAGGAGCGGATCGTCCCGGTGGGGCTCGTGGCCATCGCGGCGGTCGAGCACTACCTCCGCTCCGCGCGCGACGCGATCGCGCGGGGGAGGGCGGGGCGCCACCTCTTCGTCGGGCCGACGGGCCGTCGCCTCAGCCGCCAGACCGTGTGGAAGCGCATCCGCCTGCACGCGCGAGCGGCGGGGATCCGCAAGGAGATCTCGCCGCACAAGCTGCGGCACTCCTTCGCCACGCATTTGCTCGAGGGCGGGGCGGATCTGCGCGCCGTGCAGCAGATGCTCGGCCACGCCGACGTGAGCACCACCCAGATCTACACCCACGTGGATCGCCGGCGGCTGCGCGGCCTCTACGACAAATTCCATCCCCGCGCCTGACGCGCGGGCCGCCTTGCGGGCGGCGGTGGGCGGGAGTTATCGTGGCCCGGATGTCTCGGACCTACCGCCTCGGACCGGCGCCGACGCCGCGCGCCTCGCTCGTGGACTTCGAGCGGCACCTCGACGCCGAGCAGCTCGCGGCCGCGCGGGCACCGCTCGGCCCCGTGCTCGTCATCGCCGGAGCCGGCTCGGGCAAGACGCGCACCCTGGTCTTCCGACTGGTCCACCTGCTCGAGCAGGGTATCCCGCCCGAAGGCATCCTCCTGCTCACCTTCACCAACCGGGCGGCCCGCGAGATGCTCGATCGCGCCGCCGAACTCGTGGGCGCCCTCCCGGGGATCGATCCGCGGCGGCTGCAGGGCGGGACCTTCCACCGCATGGGCCATCGCGTGCTCCGGCGCCATGCGGAACGCCTGGGCTTTCCTCCGGGCTTCGGCATCCTCGACACGGAGGACCAGCGCGACCTCGTGGCGGCCTGCATCGCGGATCTCGGGCTGTCGGTGGGGCGACGGCGCTTCCCGCGCGCGGATTGGGTGGCCGCGCTCCTCTCCGAATCGGTGAACACGCAGCGCACCCTGGGTGAGCTCCTCGCCGCGAGGTACGACCGCTTCGCGGACCTCGAGCCCGAGCTGGTGCGCGTGGCGCACCGCTACCGCGAGCGGAAGCTCGCCATGGGGGTGATGGATTTCGACGACCTCCTGCTCCACTGGCAGAGGCTGCTCGCAGAGCACGCGGAGGTGCGCGCGGAGCTGCAGGCGCGCTACGAGGCGATCCTCGTCGACGAGTACCAGGACACCAACCGCATCCAGGCCGACATCGTCGAACGCCTGGCCGGCAACCGGCGCAACGTCACCGTCGTCGGCGACGACGCGCAGTCGATCTACTCGTTCCGCGGCGCCGACCTGACCAACATCCTCGAGTTCCCGGTGCGCTTTTCGGGGTGCGCGATCCACCGCCTCACCGCCAACCACCGTTCGCGGCCGCAAATCCTCGCGCTGGCCAACGCCTCCATCGCCCACAACACCCGGCAGTTTCCCAAGGACCTGCGGGCGATGCGCGAGGACGGTCCGCTGCCGGTGCTGGTTCCCGCCCGCGACGCGGTCCAGCAGGCGGCCTTCGTTGCGCAGCGCATCCTCGAGCTGCGGGACGAGGGCTTCCCCTTGCGCGAGATCGCCGTCCTCTACCGGGCCCACCACCAGTCGATGGAGCTGCAGATCGAGCTTGCGCGCCGGGGCATTCCCTTCCATGTGCGCAGCGGGGTGCGCTTCTTCGAGCAGGCCCACATCAAGGACGTGCTCTGTTTTCTGCGGCTGGCCCACAACCCGGCCGACGAACTCGCCTTCCGCCGCGCGGTGCGCCTCTTTTCGGGCATCGGCGCGAAGACGGCGGATCGCCTGTGGACCGCCTTCTCCGGCGCCGCGGGAAGCGCGGCGGATCGGCTCGGAACCCTGGAGCTTCCGGCGATCCGCTCGACCGCGGGGTACGAGGCGTTCCGGCGGCTCGTGGCCGCGGTGGCCGAGCTTCTGGCGGCGCCGGGCACGGCGATCGAGACGGTCCTTTCCTCGATGTACGAGGAGCATCTGCGCACGAGCTTCCTGAACGCCGACGCGCGGGTGGAGGACATCCGGCAGCTCGCCGCCTGGGCCGCGCAGTTTCCGGACGCGAACGCCTTCCTCGCGGAGGTCTCGCTCCTTTCCGACCTCTCCGCCCAGGACGTGGTGGAGGCGGCAGAAAAGGACGAGTTCGTCACGCTTTCGTCCATCCACCGCGCCAAGGGCCTGGAGTGGCGCGCGGTCTTCCTGATCTGGCTGGCGGAGGGGCACTTCCCGATCCCCGCCGCGACCGCCGACCCCGTGGAAGAGGAGGAGGAAAGGCGCTGTTTCTACGTGGCGGTCACGCGTGCACGCGACGAGCTGTATCTCTGCCATCCGATTCTCGCGGCCCCGCGCGACGGCGAGCGCATCCTGTTGCGCCCCTCGCGATTCCTTCAGGAACTCGATGGTGAACGGAAGGGGTTGTGGGAGCGCTGGTCGCTGGAGGAGGGGAGCGAGGAGGAGGCGGTGGCGCCGCCCGATCGCGAGGCGCTGCGGCAGGCGGCGGGCAAGCTGCTCGAGGGCGATTGAGCCGGCCTTTTCGTTTGACAGCCAAGGGTCGGATTTGCATACTGCGCCGCGGTTCGGGGGCGCACGTCCCCGAACGCATGGGCGATTAGCTCAGCGGTAGAGCACCGTCTTCACACGGCGGGGGTCGGTGGTTCGAACCCACCATCGCCCACCAGAGAAGGCCCCGTGGCGCGATGCCACGGGGCCTCTTTTCGTTGGGGGTGCGCGCCGCTTCAAACCCGCACGTACTGGCGGAAGAGGCCGACCACGACGCCGAGGATCTGCACGTCGCGCGCGTCGTCCGCGCCAACGTAGATCGGCTGCAGGCGCGGATTGGAGGGCTGCAGGCGGATGCGCTCGCCTTCGGGATAGAAGCGCTTGACGGTGGCCTCGTCGTCGATCCGCGCCACCACGATCTCCCCGGGGCGCGCGGTCGGCTGCTGGCGCACGAGGACGAGGTCGCCGTCGTGGATGCCGTCGCCGATCATCGAGTCGCCGTTCACCCGCAGCGCGAAGTTCACCGCCTCCGCATTCTTTCCGAGCAGGCTCCGGTCGACCTCGATGGTGGATTCCCAGCTTTCCT
>DATGOH010000182.1:0-10674 GCA_035306165.1 Ferdinandcohnia sp. | reverse complement strand
CGGCGATCGCTGCTGGCGCGAGGGAAGCTGCGGCAACGACTACGACTGCTGGATGCACGGTTCGTCGGTGATCGCGGTGACCACGACGACCTACTTCGAGAACAGCGGCGTGATCGTGGATGCGGACATCGAGATGAACGCCGCCTGGTTCGACTTCACCGACATCGACGGGCCGCCGTGCCCGGAAGGGCAGACGGCGGGCTGCGTGGCCACCGACGTCCAGAACACGGCCACCCACGAGATCGGGCACATGCTCGGTCTCGACCACACCCGCGACCGCAACGCCACGATGTTCGCGTCCGCTCCGCGCGGAGAGACCTCCAAGCGCCATCTGGGCGAGGACGACGTCGCCGGCATCTGCCACATCTATCCCGCGGGTTCGCCCACCAACTTCTGCGCGCCGCTCGATCCGCTGACGGAGGAGCCGGCCGGCTGCAGCTGCGCGAGCGGAGGCGGTTCGGCGGGGAGCCTGGCCTGGCTCCTGCTCGGCCTCGCCCTTTGGGGGCGCACGAGACGGCGCGCGCCCTGACCGGGGCGCTCCGCGCGGCGAGCGAGGGGGCAGGCCCTCGGCGGGCCGGTTGCCGTCATCCCGGCGGGGGGCTGCTATCCTTCGATCATGGATGCATGCGGGGGGCGATGCCCGGCCCGTTTTGCGCGGAGGCTGCCCCGATGAAAGAGCGGAGTCTGATCTTCGTCCTCCTCCTCGGGCTGGCGGTGCCCGCCCGCGCCAAGGAGGCCAAGGACGAGCGCCCCTTCGCCGCGGGCGAGGAGCTCGTTTACGAGATCCGTCTCCTCGGCATCGAAACCGCGCAGGCGGAGCTCGAGGTGCTCGACGACCGTGGAGACGGCGTCCGCATCCGTGCGCGGGCGCGGACCACGGGTCCGGCCGACGGTATCTTCAAGATGAAGAGCCAGGCGAGCTGCCGCCTGGAGGACGACCTCGATCCCGGCATCTGCCGGGGCGATTTGAAGAGCCGCCGCACGGTCCTGCGCCGGGAGGTCCGCTTCGAGAAGGAGAGCGGGGTGGTCCACGAGCGGAAGATGCGCAACGGCGAGCTCCGCGAGCGGCGCATCGCCCTCGAGCCCGGTCTCGACCGCGTCCACGACACGCTCTCCGGCCTCTACCTCATCCGCGCGCACCTCCCGCCGGTGGGCGAGGCCCTCGTCTTTAGGGGCGTGGTCGACGGCCGCGCCGGCACCGTGCGGGCGCGCACCGTGCGCGAGGAGATGGTGGAGACGCCCTTCGGCGCCGTGCGCGCGGCGGTGGTGGTGGTGGAGATGCTCGGCGAGGCGGAGGAGGGAGCGACCACCCGGGCCCAGCTCTGGATCGGCCTCGACGAAAATCGCCTCCCCCTGAAGGCGGTGACGAAGGCGCCGATCGGATCCCTCGAGGCGCGCCTGATCGCGGCCCGCGGCGTCAAGGAAGGCGGAGAGTTGGCGCGCCGCTAGCCGCAGCATCCAATTGACGACGCCAGGGGCTTTTTTTACGTTCCCTCCGCAATCCTTCCCAGGAGGCGAGGCTCTTGGCCGAGAAGATGACGCGGCGCGAACTCAAGGCGCCGGACAAGTTCACCGTGACGGCGGGCGGCTGGCTCGAGAAGGCCCGCCAGCATCCGAGGGAAACCCTGGCCGGGATCGGGGGGCTGGTCGTGGTCCTGCTGGTGCTCGGCGCGCTCCTCGACAGCGGCGGGATCGACGTGGATCCCGCGTCCGGCGGTGCGCTCTCCCAGGCCCTCGCCATCGGCGAGCGGCCGGTGGGCGAGGGGGAGGGCGAGGCCTCCTTCGCCACGGAGGAGGAGCGGCGCAAGGCCTTCGCCGAGGCGCTCGAGGCCGTGCGGCGGGATCATCCGAAGTCGCCGGCCGCGGTGACCGCCACCCTGGCGCTCGCCGACCTCCGCTACGCCGAGGGCCGCCACGAGGAGGCCATCGCCCTTTACGACGCTTACCTCGCCCGCACCAAGGAGCCGCATCGCCGCGTCCTGGCGCTGGAGGGAAAGGCCATGGCGCTCGAGGCGAAGGGCGACCTCGACGCGGCGATCGCTGCGTTCGACGCGCTCGCCGGGGCCGGCGCCGAGGCCAAGGGCCTGTTCGGCAAGGCGCGGCTGCTCGAGCGGCAGGGGAAGTGGAGCGAGGCCCGCGCCGCCTGGACCACGCTGAAGGAGAACCACGGTCTCACCTATGAGGGCCGCGAGGCCGGCCAGCGCCTCGCGCGGCTGAACCTCGAGCATCCCGATGCCCAGGAGGGCTGAGACACCGCACCGGATCTGGGTGGCGGCGCTCTGCGCCTTCCTCTTCGGATGGCCCCTCGGTGCCGACGCCGCCCGCCTCTCCCGGGATCGTCCGTCGCGCGCAACGGATTCTCCGCGCCGCTCCATCGTGGAGGTCGCGAGCATGCGGCCGCTCGTGGAGCGGGGCCTGCTCGAGTACCGGCCCTACGAGACGGCCGCCCCGGTGCGCGACGACTTCACCGGCGAGCTCGCCGTGGGCACGCGGGACGGGAACCTGATCCTCTTTGACGTCTCCGGCCGCGAGCTCTGGCGGGCGCCGCTCGGCGCCGCGCCCACGGGGCCGGCCCACTTCTCCGACGCCGCCATCTTCGTGGGCAGCGCCGACGGCCTGCTCTTCGCGCTGGATCGCTTCACCGGCGAGGTGAGGTGGAGCCAGTCGCTTCGCGCCCAGGTCACCATGCCGATGGCCGAGGATGTGGGCGTCCTCTTCGTCGGCACCGATCGCGACGAGGTCCACGCCCTCGACGCGGAGAGCGGGGAGTCGCTCTGGGTCTACCGACGCAGCGTCGGGCGCGATCTCACCGTGCGGGGTGGTGTCGGCGTTGCGGTCGAGGACGGAACGCTCTTCGCCGGCTTTTCCGACGGCAGCCTGGTCGCGCTGGACGTGGACGAGGGGCGGATCCTCTGGGAGGTGGCGACGGCGCCCGGTTCGGCACGGCGATTCGCCGATGCGGATGCCACGCCGGTCGTGCGCGACGGCGTGGTCTACTGCACCGTCTTCAACGACGGCGTCTACGCCTTCGACGCCCGCAACGGCGGCCTGCGCTGGAGGCACGACGCCCCCGGCGCCCACAGCCTCTTCCTCTTCGAGGATCTCCTCCTCGTGGGCGGCGCACGGCAGGCGCTCGCCCTCACGGCGGAGAACGGCGCGCGCGTGTGGACCGTGCCCCTGGGCGACGGCTACGTGGAGCGGCCCACCGTGGTGCGCCGCGTGGCCTTCCTCCCGGGGCCGCAGGGGATCCGCATGGTGGAGGCGCGGACCGGGCGGCCGCTGGGCGTCTTCCAGCCGGGGTCGGGCTTTTCCGCTCCGGTGGCGGCGGGGCCGGAGGGCGTCTTCGCTCTCTCCAACCTCGGCGTGCTCTACGAGCTGCGTCTGGTGGCGCCGTGAAGCTCCGGGTCGTCGCGGCGCTCGCGCTCCGAGACGGTGCGCTCCTCGCCCAGCAGCGGCCGCTGCACAAGGCGCAGGGCGGGCTGTGGGAGCTTCCCGGCGGCAAGGTCGAAGCCGGCGAGAGCGACGAGGCGGCGCTGGCCCGCGAATGCCGGGAAGAGCTGGGCGTGCGGGTGCGGGTCGGCGCACGCCTGTGGGAGACGCGCCACCTCTATCCCGACCGCGAGGTGCACCTGGTCGTCTACCGCGTCGAGATCGAAGCGGGCGAGCCGCGGGCGCACGACGCGGAGCGGATCGCCTGGATCCCGCTGGATCGGCTGGCGGACTACCCTTTTTGCCCGGCGGACCTCCCCTTTCTCGAGCGGCTCGCCGCCGGCGGGTTCTGATCCCGAAACGAAAGAACGGGCGGCGGCCCGGAGGCCGCGCCCGTCCCGCGCCGCGATGCCTCGCCTCAGGCGGGCCGCTCCTGCGGCCGCAACACGGCGGGGTAGCGCACGGGCTTTTCGTACCGCGTCTTGCTCTTGATGCCCGCCAGGCCACCGAGGATGCCGGCCAGCGCGCTGAGGACCGAGGTGACGAAGAACCACCACGCCGCCGCCGCGCTGACGTTGGTCGCGGTGCGCGCGGCCTCCTCGCCGGCGGCCTGCGCCTGGGCCGCGCCGGGGAGCGCCGCCATCGCCTGCTGCTGCAGTGCCTGGAGCTGCTCCCGCGAGAGGACCTCGCCGCCGGCCTGCGCCACCGCGGCCGCCGCCTGCAATGCGTTGGTGGCGGCCATGGTGGTGGTCTGCAGGATGAAGGCGAAGAGTAGGCCCGCCGAGATCACCGCCACCAGCATCGAGAAGGCCCAGACCACGAAGCCCTCCGCCAGCGCGTCGCTCCGATAGTAGAGCCGCGAGGCGCGCGAACCGATCATCGCGCCGATGAAGGTGGCCACGAAGAAGCTCACCGTGGCCCAGATTGCGCTACCCAGGCCTCCCGGGAACCACGCGCCGCCCGCCGGGTCGAGGGAGGTCAGCCCGATCGCGGCCCCGAGCGAGACGAGCACGGCGGCGATGGCCAGGGTGGAGAACATCCCGATGAAGATCCCGCCCCAGCTCAACCGCGCCAGTGGCCGGTCGCTGGGTAGGTACGCGAACTCCGTGGTTCGCTCGACCGTCGTCACGTTGTCTGCCATCTCATCCTCCTCGACGTTTCCCATTCCTGCGGCCCATGCCGTCACACCAAAGCTCGGTACGCATCGGGGCCCTTGCAATCGGCGCGACGCGGATCAGACCGTGCCGTGTCTGCGCCGTCGCATCGCGCCGGTGATCATCTGGTACGCGAAGAGGAGGATGAGGGCGCCGACCACTGCGAGAAGGAGGCTCCAGAAGGAAAAGCCCGTCAGTCCCTTCCCCACGATGGCGCTACCCAACCAACCGCCGAGAAACGCGCCGCCGATGCCGAGCAGGATGGTGACGATCACGCCGCCGGGCTGCTCACCGGGCATGATCGCCCGGGCGATCAGACCGGCGAGGAGTCCAATGATGATCCACACGAAAATGCTCATCGATCCCTCCACCGGATGGGCAACCCGCCATGCCGGGAACGCCCTCACCCAAAAGGTAGGGATCGATGTGCGTCGGGGGGGAGGATCGCGGTCTCAATTCCCGCGCGTGGCGATCGCCCAGCGCGCGGGAAGGTATTTCTGGCCGGCCGCGTCGGTGGGATGGGCGCTCTCCTGGCCATCGGCCACGAGGCTGTAGGAGGCTCCGGGTCGGAGCGCGTCCTTCGGCTGCAGCAGGTAGCGGGTCTTCGCGCCGATCTCGATCACCTCGTCGGCGGGAACGGGCCGCTCTGCCTCGCCGAAGAGGCGCAGGCGGAGATCCGGGAGCGGCACCTCGGCCTCGAGCACGAAGAAGGCGTCGAGAGCGAGGTCGTCGAGGATCTCGCCCTCGCGCAGTTCGAAACCCTCGATCGCCGTGCGTGCCACCAGCCGCGCCGGAAGGAGGCGCGGGCCGGAGGCCGGCTCGGACGTCCCGTCCTCGAGCGCTACCTCTTCGAGCGGCGGTTCGATCGGCGGAGGCGCGGCGAGCGCGTCGAGGAGGCGCGGAGCGAGGGTCGCGCCGGCCGCCAGGCCGACGAGGAGGCCCGCGAGGAGGAGCCGCCGGCGCCGCTTCTTCTTCGGATCGATGCGACGATTGCGCCTGGACACCCGGCCATCCATAGCGGAAGTCGGCGCGCGGCGAAAGCCCCGCGCCGAAGAAAAGAGGCCGGGCCCGACCGGCCCGGCCTCGATGCGATCGCCCGTGGGCTCGCGATCAGGAGCAGCCCGTGGTCGCGCCGCAGTTCAGGCACTTGTAGCAGGCGCCGTTGCGCACCGTGATGCTACCGCAGGTGGGGCAGGGCGGGGCGTCGGCCTGGTTGAGGAAGAGCGAGGTGAGCGCGTCGCTCGGCAGCGCCACCGCGCCCGTTCCCGCCTTGGCGCCCTCGAAGTCGGAGGGGTTGGCCTTCGCCGCCTTGCCGGGATTCCCCGCGGGGCCCGCGTCGTGCCCCGGATTCGGCTCCGCCGCCGGCACGTCGCCCTCCTTCTCCTCGGGGCCGAGGAACTTCAGGGCGAGCCAGCGGAAGATGTAGTCCGTGATCGACTTGGCGATCGGGATGTCCGGGTTGTTGGTGAAGCCCGAGGGCTCGAAGCGGGTGTGGCTGAACTTGTCGACCAGCACCCGGAGCGGCACGCCGTACTGCAGCGCGAGCGAGATCGCCGTGGCGAAGGAGTCCATGAGACCCGAAACCACCGAGCCCTCCTTGGCCATCACCACGAAGAGCTCACCGGGCGTGTTGTCCTCGTACAGGCCCACGGTGAGATAGCCCTCGTGGCCGCCGATGGAGAACTTGTGCGTGATCGCCTTGCGCTCGTCGGGGAGCTTGCGGCGCTGCGCCTTCGGTGCGGCGTCGGTGCGCGCCGCATCCTTGGAGGTGTTGAGCGGCTGGGAGCGCTTGCAGCCGTCGCGGTAGACGGCGATCGCCTTCAAGCCGAGCTTCCACGCCTCCAGGTAGACTTGCTCGATGTCCTCCACCGTGGCGTCGTTGGGGAGGTTGACCGTCTTCGAGATGGCGCCGGAGAGGAAGGGCTGGCAGGCGGCCATCATCTTCACGTGGCCCATCCAGTGGATGGAGCGCGTGCCCTGCGCCGGCTTGAAGGCGCAGTCGAAGACCGGCAGGTGCTCCTCGGCGAGGCCGGGCGCGCCCTCGATGGTCTCGTTCTCGTCGATGTAATCGACGATTTTCGCGATCTGCTTGTCGGAGTAGCCGAGCCGCGCCAGCGCCTGCGGGACGGTGTTGTTGACGATCTTGAGCATCCCGCTGCCGACGAGCTTCTTGTACTTGACCAGGGCGATGTCCGGCTCGATGCCCGTGTTGTCGCAATCCATCATGAAGGCGATGGTGCCGGTGGGGGCGAGCACGGTCACCTGGCTGTTGCGGAAGCCGTGGGCCTCACCGAGCTCGATGGCCTCGTCCCAGGCCTTGCGCGCCGCCTCGAGCAGGTCCCGCGGAACGAGGTTCTCCTTGACCACCTCGTCCACCGCGCGGCGGTGCTTGCGGATCACCTTGAGGAAGGGCTCGCGGTTGATCTCGTAGGCCTGGAAGGGGCCGCCGTGGTCGCGGGAGATCTTGGCCGAGGTGGCGTAGGCGTGGCCGCACATGATCGCGGTGATCGCCCCCGCGTAGGCGCGGCCCTCGTCGCTGTCGTAGGGCAGGCCGCGGCTCATCAGGAGCGCGCCGAGGTTGGCGAATCCGAGGCCGAGCGGGCGGAAGGTGTGGGAATTCTCCGCAATCTTCTCGGTGGGGTAGCGCGCGTTGTCGACGATGATCTCCTGCGCGAGGATGGTGATCTCCACCGCCTTGCGGAAGGCCTCGATGTCGAACTCGCCGCTCTCGTCGCGGAAGCGCATGAGGTTGAGCGAGGCGAGGTTGCAGGCCGTGTCGTCGAGAAACATGTATTCCGAGCACGGGTTCGACGCGTTGATCCGCCCGGAGTTGGGGCAGGTGTGCCAGGCGTTGATCGTGGTGTCGAACTGCAGGCCCGGATCGCCGCAGAGGTGCGCCGCCTCCGCGATCTCACGGAAGAGCTGCCGGGCGCGGAAGGTCTCCATCGGACGCCCGTCCAGCACCGCGCGGGTGGTCCAGTCCCCGTCGAGGATCACGGCGCGCATGAAGTCGTCCGTCACCCGCACCGAGTTGTTCGAGTTCTGGAAGAAGATCGAAGAGTAGGCCTCGCCGTTGAAGGAGCCGTCGTATCCCGCGTCGATCAGCGCCCAGGCCTTCTTCTCCTCCTTGGCCTTGCAGTGGATGAACTCGCGGATGTCCGGGTGGTCGACGTTCAGGATGACCATCTTCGCGGCGCGGCGGGTCTTGCCGCCGGACTTGATGACGCCCGCGAAGGCGTCGAAGCCCTTCATGAAGGAGACCGGACCGGAGGCCGTTCCACCGCCCGCGAGCTCCTCCTTCGACGACCGGATGGGGGAGAGGTTCGTCCCGGTGCCGGAGCCGAACTTGAAGAGCATGCCCTCGGTCTTGGCCAAACCGAGGATCGACTCCATCGAGTCCTCGACGCTGTTGATGAAGCAGGCGGAGCACTGCGGCTCCTCCTCCACCCCCACGTTGAACCACACGGGAGAGTTGAAGCTCATCTTCTGCCGGTAGAGCAGGTGGGCGAGCTCCGCCTCGAAGGTCTCGGCGTCCTCCTCCGAGGCGAAGTAGTTGCCCTTGCGGCCCCACGCGCCGATGGTGCGCACCACGCGGCCGACGAGCTGCTTGACCGAGCGCTCGCGCTCCGGTCCGAGCGGGCCGCGGAAATACTTGGAGGCGACCACGTTCGTGGCCAGCATGCTCCAGGACTTCGGCACCTCGATGTCCTTCTGTTCGAAGATCACCTTCCCCGACTCGTCGGTGATCGACGCGGTCCGAAGCTCCCAGGCGATCTCGTCGGCAGGATCGACCCCCTTCGTGGTGAAGTAGCGCTCGATCCGTAGCCCTCGGATCGCCTTGGCCCCCGCCTCCTTCTTGGTCCCCTTGCGCACCGCTGACGTCGTTCTCATCCGAGGCTCCTTTGCTCGCTTCATGTGCAAGTGTGGAACGGAAATCTCCGCCCATGGAAGCAGAGGGCCACCCTGGCCGTCAAGCGGGGAGGCACCATATGCTGTGGGAAGGAGGGTCTCATACCACAACGTATTGTGGTTCTCCTGGAAAATCACCAGGTTGGGCCCTCCGTCGGGGGGACGCTCGCCCGCCCGGCGCGGCGGAGGTCGGCGATTCCACAACCCGGCCGTCGCCGCGGCGGTGGCGAAAGTCGATCGGATCGATTAGGCCATCCGCCATGCCACCGCCGTTCGAATTGCACGTCTTCGTCTGCACCAACCGCCGCCCCGAGGGGGCGACCAAGCCCTCCTGCGGCTCGCGGGGCGGGGAGGCCATTCGCGCCGCGCTGAAGAAGGCGCTGGCCAAACGGGGCCTGAACGGCACCATTCGGGCGAATGCCGCCGGCTGCCTGGACGCCTGCGAGGAGGGTCCGGCGATCGTCGTCTATCCGGAAGGGGTTTGGTACGTGGGGGTGGACGTCGGGGACGTGGACGAGATCGTGGAATCCCACCTGATCGGCGGCCGACCCGTCGCTCGGCTGGTGCGCCGCGCCCCCTTGCCCGTCGTCTGAGCCGGGGGAAAATCCGCGATCAGGAGGGGATCAGGCCGAGGATCGCGGAGATGGCGAAGATCACCGCGAAGGTCCAAAGGGCGGCGGGAGGGGCGGGGAGGGTCTTGGCGTCCTGGTGGCGCTGCTTGGCGTCGATCTTGGCGGTGAGGTTCATGTCCGGTCGGCCCGTCGAAATTTCGTGCGGTTGGCAGTCTACCCCGGTCATGGGGCTTGGCAAGATTTTTTCTTGTAGAGTTTTCATCTGACGGCGCGACGCGTCGACGGCCTTGTGGAAAGTACGGTCGAAGGGCGGGACCGCCTTGCGGCCCGGCCTTCCATCGGCTAACCGGGCGTCCGGCACGCCATCGCCTGGAGGACCACCGATGGTCGAGATTCGCGTGGAGATCGATTTCTCCGCGGCCCACCACCTCCCCAACCACCCGGGGGTGTGTCGGAGGCCGCACGGACACAACTACCGCCTCCTCGTCTGCGTGAAGGGAGAGGTCGATCCCGCGACGGGCATGGTCGCGGATTTCGCCGAGGTGGAGCACCTCGCCTGGGAGCACGCGATCGCCCGCTGCGACCACCACGACCTCAACGAGTTCATCGAGAACCCCACGGCGGAGAACATCGTGGTCTGGATCTGGGACCGGCTGAAGCCGGTGATCCCCGGCCTGTCGCGCCTCGAACTATGGGAAACGCCGCGCTACTCCGCGGTCTACGAGGGGCGGCCGTGAGCCGCCGCCGGCCGCAGGGCGAGACGCCGCGCCTCCGCCCGCCGGACCGGCGGAGGATGGAGGAGGCCATCCGCCTCTTCCTCGAGGCCTGCGGCATGGACCTCGAGGATCCGAACGTGCGGGACACGCCCCAGCGGGTGGCGCAGGCCTGGGCGGAGGAATTCCTCGACGGCTACGACAAGAGCCCGCACGACGCGCTCGGCGACTTCTACGAGGAGCGCAAGCCGGAGGCGGACGAGATGGTGGTCGTCACCTCGATCGACTTCCAGTCGATGTGCCCCCACCACCTCCTCCCGTACCGGGGCGCGGCGCACGTGGCCTACCTGCCCGCGGGGAAGATCGTCGGCTTCTCGCGCCTCGCTCGGCTCGTGGACGTGCATGCGCACCGCCTCGTGCTGCAGGAGACGCTCGCGCGCGAGGTGGCCGAGAGCATCCAGGCCGAGCTCGGCGCCGCCGGCGCCGCCGTGGTCCTCGAAGCCGAGCAGACCTGCATGACGTTTCGCGGGGAGCGACGCTCCTCGGCCCGCGCCATCACGGAGGCCTTCACCGGCGAGTTCGCCCGCCGCGCCGATCTGCGCGAGCGCTTCGTGCGGAGGATCGGGATCCGATGAGCGCCTGGCTCGACGCGTTGGCGAAGGCCCTCGGCGCCTCCAAGGTCGAGGCGTGGGATCCCGAGCGCCTCGGCGGCTACGCGGTCGACGCGTCGGGCCTGGGGAGCTTTCCCCCGGCGGCGGTGGTCTTCGCGGAGCGCCGGGAAGACGTACAGGAGGTGATGCGGATCGCCTCGCGCTTCGCGGTCCCCGTCACGCCCTGCGGCGCCCGCACCGGAAAGAGCGGGGGATCGTTGCCCGTGCGCGGCGGCATCGCGCTCTC
>DATGOH010000181.1:0-7535 GCA_035306165.1 Ferdinandcohnia sp. | reverse complement strand
TCCTGGGCGGCGAGGACTTCGACCAGCGGATCATCGACTGGCTGGCGTTGCGCTTCGCGGAGGAGCACGCGATCGATCTCAAGGCGGATCGCACGGCGCTGCAGCGGCTGAAGGAGGCGGCGGAGCGCGCCAAGCAGGAGCTCTCCTCGGCGATGGAGACGGACATCCACCTGCCCTTCATCGCCGCCGACGCCACCGGGCCCAAGCACCTCATCGCCACCCTCGACCGCGCCACGCTCGAGCAGCTCTGCGCCGATCTGATCGAGCGCACCCTCGAGCCCTGCAAGCGCGCCCTGGCGGACGCCGGCCTGACGACGCGCCAGATCGACCACGTCGTTCTCGTGGGCGGCATGACGCGCATGCCGCGCGTCCAGCAACGGGTGCAGGAGTTCTTCGGCAAGGAGCCGCAGAAGGGCGTCAACCCCGACGAGGTGGTGGCGGTGGGCGCCGCCATCCAGGCGGGCATCCTCGCCGGCGAGGTGAAGGACGTCCTCCTCCTCGACGTCACGCCGCTCAGCCTCGGCGTCGAGACCGCCGGCGGCGTCTTCACCAAGCTCCTTCCCCGGAACTCGACCATCCCGCGGCGCGTCTCGCAGATCTTCTCCACGGCGCAGGACAACCAGCCGCTGGTTTCGATCCACGTGCTGCAGGGCGAGCGCGAGATGGCGGCGGACAACAAGTCGCTGGCGCGCCTCGACCTGGTGGGCATCCCGCCGGCGCCCCGCGGCGTGCCGCAGATCGAAGTCACCTTCGAGATCGACGCCGACGGCATCGTCCAGGTGAGCGCCAAGGACCTCGGCACCGGCAAGCAGCAGAGCATGCGGATCGTCCCCAGCTCGGGTCTGACCGAGGACGAGATCCAGCGGATGATCGCGGAGGCCGAGGCGAACCGCCGCGTCGACCAGGAACGCCGCGCGCTCGCGGAGAAGAAGAACGCCGCCGAGGGCCTGCTCTACACCGCGGAGAAGAGCCTCGAAGCCTATGGTGACATGTTCGCCCCCGACGAGCTCGAGCAGATCCGCAAGGACTGCGAGCGGCTGCGCGAGGCGATCAAGGGCGACGATCCGGTCGTCATCCAGGAGGCCCACGAGCGCCTCGAGGAGTCGGCCTACCGCATCGCCGAGACGCTCTACCGCGCGGAAGGATGACGATGGAGTTTCGCGAAGTCTTGGAGGACCGCATCGAGCGGTTGGGCACCCGTCTCTGCCTGGGGCTCGACCCCCGCCCCGCGTGGCATCCCCAAGGCGTGGATCTCTGGACCCACTGCCGCGACGTGCTCGAGGCGTGCGCGCCCTACGCGGCGGCGGTCAAGCCCCAGCTCGCCTTCTTCGAGGCGGAAGGCCTCGCCGGTTTGCAGGTGCTCTTCCGCGTGCTGGACCTCGCCCGCGAGATGGAGATTCCGGTGATCCTCGACGGCAAGCGCGGGGACATCGGGAGCACGGCCGAGGCCTACGCCCGCGCCTGGCTCCGCGGCGAGCGGGCCGGCTCGGCCCTGACGGTCAACCCCTACCTGGGGCGGGACTCGATCGAGCCCTTCGTGCAGGCGGCCCGGGAGGAGGGTGGCGCGATCTTCTGCCTGGTGCGGACGAGCAACCCGGGGGCCGACGACCTGCAGGCGCGGGACGTGGGGGGGCATACCGTCGCCGAGGAGGTGGCCCGTTGGATCGCGGACTGGAACGCCGACGCCGCGGGTTATGGGGCGGTGGGAGCGGTGGTCGGTGCCACCCGGCCCGAGGAGCTGTCCGCCTGGCGCGGCCGCCTCGCGCGAAGCTGGCTGCTTCTGCCCGGGGTGGGAGCGCAGGGGGCGAAGCCGCGCGATTTGGGGCCGGCCTTCGACCGGCGCGGCATGGGCGCCCTCGTGGCGGCGAGCCGCGCGGTGGAATACGCCTCGCGGGATGCGGATTTCGCGCTGGCCGCCGCGGACGCCGCCAAGAGGCTCCGCGACGCGATCCAGGAGGCGCTGCCCCGCTGATTTGCCACCTGCCGAGGCTGTCTTAGCTTGGCAGCATGCCAGCGACCGCAAAGGGTGAACCGTTGAAGCGAGACTACTACGAGGTCCTGGGCGTCTCCCGGGACGCGACACCGGAGGAGATCAAGAGCGCGTACCGGAAGCTCGCCCTCGAGTACCACCCGGACCGCAACCCCGGCGACAAGGAGGCCGAGGAGAAGTTCAAGGAGGCCTCCGAGGCGTACGCCTGCCTCTCCGATCCGGAGAAGCGGGCCAAGTACGACCGCTTCGGGCACGCGGGCAATCCCTTCGGCGAGGGCTTCGGCGGTTTCGACTTCGAGGGCTTCGGCGGTTTCGGCGACATCTTCGGCGACATCTTCTCGGAGATCTTCGGCGGGGGCGCACGCCGGCGGGCCGCCGCCCGGCCCCGCGGCGCCGACCTGCGCGTGGACCGCAGGATCACGCTGAAGGAGGCGGCCTTCGGCACGGAGCTGGAGGTCGAGTATCCGCGGCCCCGCCGCTGCGACACCTGCAGCGGGAGCGGCGCGCGGCCGGGGTCGAGCCCCCAGACCTGCCGCGTCTGCGGCGGGAGCGGGACGCAGCGCTTCTCGCAGGGCTTTTTCGCCGTCTCCCGCACCTGCCCCGCCTGCGAGGGGGAGGGCACGGTGATCGTGGACAAGTGTCCGGAATGCGGGGGCTCGGGAAAGGTGGCGAGCCGCGCCAAGGTGAACGTGAAGGTGCCGCCCGGGGTCGACACCGGCACCCGGCTCAAGCTCCAGGGCGAGGGCGAGCCGGCTCCGCCCGGCGGCATCCCCGGCGACCTTTACGTGGTCCTCGAGGTGGAGGAGCACCCGATCTTCGTCCGGGACGATCGCGACATCTACTGCGAGGTTCCCATCAGCTTCCCCCAGGCCGCACTCGGCGCCACGGTGGAGGTGCCCACCCTCGACGGCAAGGTCGAGATGGTCATCCCGCCCGGCACGCAGAGCGGCAAGGTCTTCCGCCTGAGGGGCAAGGGCATCCCCGCGCTGAACGGCTACGGCGCCCGCGGCGATCAGCGGGTGCGCGTGGTCGTGGAGACGCCGACCTCGCTGACCAAGCGCCAGCGCGAGCTGCTCGAAGAATTCGCGCGCGAGGCGGGCGAGGAGGTGCATCCGCGCCGGCGCAGCTTCTTCCAGAAGGTCAAGGATCTGCTGGGGTGAGATCGCGGCGCGCGGCGCGCGCCTTGATCGGGGGGGACCCGTGGCATAGAACCCTCGTCTCCATGAGAACGATCGCGATCCTCGGTCTCTCCTCGTTGCTGCTCCTCGCCTGCCTCCCCCGCACGGTGGTGCACGGCGGCGTGCCGATGCGGGTGGACGAGGCGGCCGAAGCCCAGTTCGAGGAAGCCCGGCGCAAGGAGGCGGAGCACGCCTACGCGGAGGCGGCGGCCCGCTACGAGGATCTCGCCTATCGCTACCCGCGGGCGCAGCGTGCGCCCGAGGCGCTCTATCGCGCCGGACGCGCCTGGGAGGCCGTGGGCCAGAAGATGCGCGCCCGCGCGGCCTACGAGAAGCTGCTCGAGCGGGCGCCGCGTTCTCCCTTCGCCGCGCATGCGGAGGAGCGGCTCGCCGCGCTCGGGGCGCCGGACCTGGACCGCGCCCGAGCGGCCTACGAGGAGCTGCCGGAGGCGCGGCGGTACGCCGAGGCCCGTCGCCTGGCCGCCGAAGCCGAGGAGGCCGGCAGCGGGACGGCGGCCCTGCACTGGCGGAAGGAGGCGGTGCACGCCGCGCGCTCCGGAGCCGAGCGCGAGGCGGCAATGGGCGAACTCCGCGCCCTGGTCGACCGCCTCTCCCCCATGGAGGTCGAGCCCCTGCTGCGCGCCGAGCCGCGCGATTCGGTCGCCGCGCCGCTGCTCGCCTACCGCCTGGCGATGGTCCACCACGAGCGGCGCGACTGGGACGAACTCGAGGCGGCGCTCGAGCGTTTCGTCTCCGATCATCCGGGACACCCCCTCGCGGTGGAGGCCAAGGCGCTGCTCGAGAAGATCGCGCGCCGCGGGGACGTCGATCCCCGGGCCATCGGCGTGGTCCTTCCTCTCTCCGGGACCTACGAGCCTTACGGCCGGGCCTTTTTGCGGGGGATCGAATACGCGCTGCGCGGTGCGGACGTTCGGTTGGTGGTGCGCGACGACCGGGGCGAATCGGTCGAGGCCGAGGCGCAGGTCGAGCGCCTGCTGTACGAGGATCGCGTGGTGGCGGTGATCGGGGGCGTCCTGCACGAGGAGGCCCTGGCGGTGGCGGCGAAGGCCGACGAACTCGGGCTGCCGAACGTCTCCTTCTCGCCCACCCTCGATCGCGTCGGGGCCTCGGAGTGGATCTTCCGCTCCATGCTCACCAACGAGGCGGTGGCTCGGACCCTCGCGGATTACCTCGTCGTCGAGCGGGGGCTCTCGCGCGTGGCCATCCTCCATCCCGACATGCCCTACGGCCACGAGATGCGGCAGCTCTTCGAGGCCGCGCTGGTCGAGCGGGGCGGGGAGGTGACGAAGGTGGAGGTCTATCCCCCCGACGCCACGAACTTCACGGAGCCGGTCAAGAAGCTCGTGGGGCGCTTCGACGTGGAGAGCCACCCGGAGTACCACCAGCGGCTCGCCGAGATCCGGGCGCAGAACCTCGACGCCCGCCGCCGCCGCAACGCCATCGAGAAGATGCGGCAGAGCCTCTCGCCGCTCATCGACTTCGACGCGATCTTCGTGCCCGACAAGTGGCGGACGGTCTCGCTGGTCGCGCCCGCGCTCGCCTTCGAGGACGTCGTGACCAACTGGTGCGACGACTGGGAGATCAAGAAGGCCCGCAAGACGACCGGCCACGACGTCCGGCCGGTGGTGCTCTTCGGTGGCAACCTCTGGCACCACCCCGAGCTCCCCATCCGCGGCGGCAAGTACCTGAACTGCTCGATCTTCGTGGACGGCTTCTTCGCCGGATCGTCGCGCCCGGAGACGATGGAGTTCGTGCAGGACTTCCGCCTGCTCCACGGGCGCGAGCCGGTGATGTTCGAGGCCTACGGTGCCGCGGCCGGCGCGGCGCTCCGCCAGGCCATCGAGACCAAAACGCCCCAAAGCCGCCGCGAGCTGCGCGACGCCCTCGCCGACTTCGAGGGCGTGGGGCCGATGGGGCCGATGTGGATGAACGAGAAGGGCGAGCTCGAGCACGCCCTCTACCAGCTCTCGCTCGACGAGGGCGCCATCCGCGAGGGCGAGCCCGGCCGGGACGAGGACGAGGAGAGCGGGGACGACGTCCAGCCATGAGGCCGGCGGAGGAAGCCGCCGCCCTCGCGGCGCGCCGCAAGTTCCCCTGGGTCAACCTCTTTCTCTTCGTGGCTACCGTGCTCTCCACCCTCTGGACGGGCGCGGTCTTCTCGGTGGCCTCGGGCTGGACGGCCGAGCCGACCACCTTCGGGGAGCTCGTCCGCGCCGGCGTTCCCTTCTCGGCCAGCCTCCTCGGCATCCTCGCCGCCCACGAGATGGGCCATTTCGTCACGGCCCGTCGGCACCGCGTGGACGCCTCCTGGCCCTACTTCATCCCGGTGCCCTTCGGCATCGGCACGCTCGGCGCCGTCATCCGCATGCGCGGGACCATCCCGACGCGCAACGCGCTCGTGGACATCGGGGCCTCGGGGCCGATCGCCGGCTTCGTGGTGGCGGTACCCCTCCTCGTCGCGGGAATCGCGCTGTCGCGGATCGAGCCGGTCGAGGTGGCGCCGAACTTCTTCTTCGGCAACCTCTCGCTCGTGCGCATGCTCCTCTCCTGGATCGACGGGAGCTGGCCGCCGTGGCAGGCGGGTCTGTTCATGGAGCCCCAGCCCCTGCTCTACGTCCTGGTGAAGAAGTTCGTCTTCGGGGTGGGGCCGATGGAGGACGTGATCGTCCACCCGGTGGCCTTCGCCGCGGTGATCGGCCTCTACGTCACCGCGCTCAACCTCATCCCCATCGGCCAGCTCGACGGCGGTCACGTGGCGTACGCGCTCTTCGGCCCCCGCGCGCGCGAGGTGGGGCGGATCGCCTCCCACTTCCTCCTCGCCCTCGCGATCTTCTCGAGCGTGGGCTGGCTGGTCTGGTTCTTCGTCGCACGGCGCTTCGTGGGGCTCGGCCACCCCCCGGTGCTGAGCGCGGCGCCGCTCTCGCCCGGGCGGCGCGCCGTCGTGGCCCTGACGGTCGTCGTCTTCGTGCTCACCCTCACGCCGGTGGCTGCGGATTGGCTCTGACGGATCGCGACCAGATCCTGGCCATCCTCGGTGCCGGCGGCCGGCTGGCGCGGGCGATGTCCGACCACGAGGACCGGCCCCAGCAGGTCGAGATGGCGGAAGTGGTCCTCGGAGCCTTGCGTGACGGCGGCTACGCCATGGTGGAGGCGGGCACCGGCACGGGAAAGACGTTCGCCTACCTCGTTCCCGCCCTGCTCTCCGGCAAGAAAGTGGTGGTCTCCACCGCCACCAAGACCTTGCAGGATCAGATCTTCTTCAAGGACATCCCGCTGCTCGGGCGCGCCCTCGGCGTAAAGATCCCCGCGGCCTACATTAAGGGGCGGAGCAACTACCTCTGCCGGCTCCGCTTCGAGAGCTTCGCCCGGGAGCCGCGCTTCTCGCGGCGCGAGGAGGCGGCGAGCTGGCCGATGGTCCGCGACTGGGCCGCGTCCACCGAGTCGGGGGACCGCGCCGAACTCGGTCTGCCCGAGGACGCTTCCATCTGGAAGGAGATCACCGCCACCTCCGAGCAGTGCATCGGCCATCGCTGCCCGCACTGGGACGCCTGCTTCGTGACCGAGATGCGCCGCCGCGCACAGGAGGCGCGGATCGTGGTGGTCAACCACCACCTCTTCTTCGCCGATCGGGCGCTACGGGCCCGCGAGAGCGAGGTGGAGCTCGAGGTGATCCCCCGCTGCGACGCCGCCGTCTTCGACGAGGCGCACACCCTCGAGGACGTGGCCACCGGCCACTTCGGGGTGCGGGTCTCCACGTACCGCTTCCAGGACCTCGCCGCGGACGCCCGCCGTGCCCTCGATCCCGCCTCGCGGCCGTTGCTCGAACCCCTCGTCGCCGTGGTGGAGGGGAGGGCCGCCGGTTTCTTCTCGGCGCTCGAGGAGCGCTCGGGCCTGCTGTTCTCGGCGCGCAAGGGCGAGTCGGTGGTCCGCCTACGGGGCGATCTGGCCACGGCCGAGCGCGCCGAACTCGTCGGTGCCCTCGAGGCGCTCGCGGAGGCGACGGAGGAAGCGAACGACCCGCAGATCGAGGCCATCGCGCGCCGGGCCTTCCAGCTCGCGGAGGAGACCGCCTTCGTCTCCGCGGCGGAGGAGGGCGCGCCCTTCGTGCACTTCGTCGAGCGACGCGGCCGGGGCCTTTTCGTGGAGGCGGCGCCCATCGAGGTGGCCGAGGCCCTCGAGAAGAAGGTCTGGTCAACGCTACCCGCGGCGGTCTTCACGAGCGCCACCCTCGCGGTGGGAGGTTGCTTCGACCACCTCCGCGATCGCCTCGGGCTGGCCGGCCGAGAGGACCTTCGGGAGCGGCGGGTGGAGAGCCCCTTCGACTACCGCGCGCAGTGCGCGCTCTA
>DATGOH010000180.1:0-4429 GCA_035306165.1 Ferdinandcohnia sp. | reverse complement strand
ACCTCGTTCTCCGAGAGCGGAGCGGCCACGTGTCCGCCGCGCGCCTGCGTCATGCTGGAGCAGGCACCGGTCGGCCCCACGACCTTGCTGAAGAAATTCGTGCGGTAGAGGACCACCCGGACCTTCGACGCGCCTTCCTCGGTGACCTCGAAGGGCAGGGACTCACCGCGAGCGACGAGCTCGATCTTCCGACCGCCGGAGGAGGTCCAGACCTCCACCGAGACCACGCGATCCTTGCCCTCGGGGATGTCCGGAACCTCCAGCCTTCCCGCGTCGCCATCGGCCTCGACGACGATGGGAGACATGCCCGGGCCGCGAACCGTGAGCGCCACGAGGTGGCTGGGCTCGATGATGTCCAGACCGTTGCAGCGGTCGTCGGAGACGATCTCGATCGAGAAGGGATCGGGATCCCCGCAGGCCGCCAGGACGGCGGCGACCAGGGCGATCCCCGAGAGTTCGATGATTCTACGCATAGAGTTTCCGGATACCTAAGGGGGAGTCCTCACCAAGTCGCCTCACCGGTGACACCGTCACCGCCACCGCTCAAGGCCATGCCGGCCCCGACCGCGCCGCCCACGACGAGCGCGGCGCCGGTCCAGAACCACCAGCGGCTGAGCAGCCCACCACCCTTGCGGATCTCGGGTTCCTCCGAAAGCGGCACCTCGTCGTCGATGCTGACGCCGCCGGAGAAGGTGTAGGTCGGCGTCTCCACCACGGTCGGCTGCGGCTCGGTCGGCTCGACGCGGAAGTCGAGGAAGTCCTCGGCCGGTTCGGTGGCGGGCGCATCGGCGAAGTCCTCGCTCTCGAGGCTGGGGGTGGCTTCCGCCAACTCCGGCCGCACGCCCCCGCCCGAGGGAGGCGGCGCCACCGGTCCGCCGATCGGAGCCCGCGGCCCGCCGATCGGACGACGCGGTCCCGCGCGGTGCTGGGTGCGGACCGGATCGACCGCCCCGCCCCGGCCACTCTCCTTGAAGGCCGCGTAGTCGACCGTCATGTCGACCTCGTTGATCTTCTCGGCGCCGGGCCGGGCCTCGCTCGCCAGCGCCGTCGGCAGGCTCAGGGGCTGCCCGATCGAAGGCAGCCGCTCGAGGAACTCGGTCGAAACCTTGTTGATCTCGATGGTCGCACCGAGCATCTCGCGGTTGAGCGTGATCCGCTGCAGGGACGAGATGGCGTTCTCGGACGGCGAGTAGAGGAAGGAGACGATGCCCATCTCCGCCCCGTCGGCGAAGGCGGCGCCGAAGACGACCACGTCGGCCTGGGCCGTCTGGGCGAGCTGCGAAAGCTGCGCCTTGGCGTCGTCGTCGAGGCGGTTCTTGGAGAGGTGGGTGACCAGCGTGCTGACGGGCCCCTCCGCCTCGGCACCCTCGTCGGGCGAGATGCGGAAGAGGGCGTCCTTCTCGATCCGGACCACCTCGGTGTAGGCGTCCTGGCTGGGCAGCTTGATGGTCACGTAGTGCGTGCCGGGGACCAGGCCGATGACCCGCACCGGGCTCGTCAGCGCCTCACGACCGTCCACCCAGACGAGAGCGCCCGGAGGCGTGGTGTCCACGCGGAGCTCGCCGAAGCCGCGCTGGGCGATGTCCTCCTGGCGCACCTTTTCCACGAGCTCGATGAAGGGTCGGCCGTAGCCGTCGCTCTCGTCCAGGCGAATGCCGGGAGCGAGCACCAGCGCCTCGGGGATCGGTCCCTTCTCGGCCTCGGCCTCCCGCCCCATCAGGAAGAGGGCGGCCGCCTTGCGGAGGTAGGCCTCCACGAGCGCGTTGGTGTCCTCCATCGCGATCGCGTTTTCCCGCAGCTTCTGGATCACGGCCTCGAAGGAATCCAGGGCGGGCTTGACCCTCCGCCGGGCGAGGAGGTTCTTGGCGCGATCCAGCTCCGCCTTGGCCTCGAGCACCGCCGCCTTCTGCTGGTCGGTGGCGGCCTTCGCCGAGCCGTTCGCCGCCTCGGACGGAAGCGTGCGAAGCGCGATGGAGGACTTGCCCTTCAGGCCGTCCTCGAAGGTCTTGGCGATCTGCTCACCCGTCGCGCGAGGAATGCTGTCGTAAAGTGGCGCGTAGGGAAGGACCAGGACCTTGGTCGCTTCGGCGGATGCCGCAAAGGGCGCCAGGGCCAGGGCGGCTGCGCACAGGAGTTTGATGGACGAAAGAGGACGATGCGGCTTCACCTTCGATCGCTCCTTGCCGGCGTCGCCGGTTCTTGGATGGTATCGAACCGAGGGAGTCTATGATTGCCGAAGCGCGCAAGTCAAACGCGCCTTTACCCCGAAACCCACGGAAATCGTCGCCGACGCGCCGGCGCCGGTCGTAGGAAGGATGGGTCGCCCGACCCCGTGAGCATGTCCCAGGATCCCAACGAGAGATCGGAATCTCCCGAGGCAGGGAGCGGCGTCAGGCTCTCGATCGCGACGCGGATCTTTCTCGGATTCGCAGCGGTCGTGACCGTCTTCGGCGCGGTCAGCGCCTTCTCCGTCTGGAGGATGCAGGCGATCGGCAACGACATCCGTCTGGTGTCGGAGGGCTACCTGCCGCTGGCGAAGGTCGCCACGCAGCTCGAAACCATTCACAAGAACAAACAACGAGACACCGACCGCCTGCTCGAAGAGCGCGAACCCCGGGCCCAGCGGATCCTGATCAAGCTGGCGCGTCTCTACTTTCCCCGCATCGTCCGGGACCGGCTCAACGAGGGCAAGGAGCTGGTCGCGCAGGCGCGGGACCTCTCCTCGGCGAAGGAGCAGGTCCACCTCCAGGAGATCGAGGCGAGGCTCCTCGAGATCGAGGCGGAATTCGAGCGATACGAGCGGGCCTCCAACGAGTTCTTCGACGCGCTCGAGACCATGCCCACCCTCGCCCTGGACACCGCCCTGCCTCTCGACGAGCGCGGCAAGGAGATCAAGCGGATCGAGCGGAAGATCGACCGCCAGCTCCGCCAGCTCGGGCTCGCGCTCGACCAGCGGGTCCAGGAGCTGGTGCGCCAGACGCAGAGTGAGGAGAGGAGTTCGTCGGTGGCGATCATCGGCTCCTCCCTCGTGGCGATCGCGCTCGGCGTCCTGGCGAGCATCCTCGCGGTGCGGCTGCTTCGACCGATCCGCACCCTCACGGAGGCCGCGGTCCGGGTCGGCCGCGGGGACTACTCCGAAGAGGTTCCCACCGATGCCAAGGACGACGTGGGCGTCCTCGCGCGCGAGTTCAACCGGATGAGCGCCTCGCTGCGGGCGCGCGAGATCGAGCTTCGGGAGAAGCAGGAGGCGCTCCTGCGCTCGGACAAACTCGCGACGGTGGGACGGATGGCCACCCAGATCGCGCACGAGATCCGCAATCCCCTTTCCGCGATCGGACTCAACACGGAACTCCTCGCGGAGGAGATCGCGTGCAGCGGGAGCGAGGAGGCCCTCCGCCTCTGCGATGCGATCGCCAAGGAGGTCGATCGCCTGGAGGACGTGACGGAGCAGTATCTGCGCTTCGCGCGTCCGATGCAGACCCACCTCGCGCGCGACGACGTGGGAGCCCTCGTCCGCGATCTCGCCCACTTCGTGGGGCCCGAGCTCGAAACCTTCGGGATCGAGCTTCGACTCGAGCTTCCGGATTCCCTGATGGCCGAGATCGACGAGCCGCAGCTGCGCCAGGCCCTGCTCAATCTGATCCGAAACGCCCGCGAGGCCATGCCCGCCGGTGGCACCCTCACCCTGGGCGCCCGGCCCGTGGACGGCGGAGGGGTGGAGATCACGATCGCCGACACCGGCGAGGGGATGAGCGAGGAAGCGGTGCGCCGCATCTTCGAGCCCTTCTTCACCACCAAGAAGAGCGGGACCGGCCTCGGCCTCTCCCTCACCCAGCAGATCGTCCAGCAGCACGGCGGCCGGCTCGAATGCGAGAGCCGACCCGGCCACGGCACGACCTTCCGCGTCCTCCTCCCCGGCTGAATCTCCGGAGGACGAACCCCGGTCGACGGCGCGATGCATCGGGGGTCGCCCATTTGTTACCCTAGGTGGGAATGCACGCCTTCATCTACCGACTGGTCGAGCGCCTCACGCGCGAAGGGCCGCCGTTCTCGCGGAACCGCCACTTCCACACCTTCGAGAGCCCGGAGGGAAGGCAGGCGCTGCGGATCGCGCGTCGCCTGCGCTCGGTGGCGGGGGACATCGGGCGCGCGAGCGGGCCGCCGAGGCTCCACGAAACGGAGGGTCGGCGGCTGAAGCTGGAGATCCCGCTCCGGGACGGCGTGCGGATCGCCTGGCTCAGCCCGCACGAGTGGCAGCTCCTTCGCAAGATGCCGCCGCTATCGTGCGGCCTCGCCCTCGGCGAGTCGCCCGAGGAGCGCCCGGAGGCCGGAGTGGGGGTCGAGGGGGAGGATCTCGACGGCCGGCCGGGGAGGGGTTGAGTCGAGCCACTTCCACGCCTCGGCCGCCCCCGCCAAGAGCGCCCCCACC
>DATGOH010000179.1:0-2659 GCA_035306165.1 Ferdinandcohnia sp. | reverse complement strand
AAGGAAAGGGTCTTCGCCTCGGCGAAATGGAGGGCGTGGCCCCGCCGCTCGGCCTCGCGCATCAGGGCGTAGGTGGTGTCCTTGTGAGGGGCGACCCGCTCGAAGGGGTCCATGACGAAGAGCATGTTCATGGGCGGCTTTCCCGGTCCCGGGCGGATCCGTCATCTCCGAGATGCCCGGTGCGCGTTTTCGCTTTATAAGGCCTGCCCCGAGGGCGAGGTGCAAGCCTTCCCCGCCCTCCGCCATCGAAAAACCGGGGAGCGAGATGTCGCTGAACGTCGACACGGGCGAGCGGCCGCCCATCGAGAGCGTCGAGGATCTGGTCCAATACTTCGTGCGCGCCGAAAAGCCCCGCGCGCGCTGGCGGGTGGGCATGGAGCACGAGAAGCTCGGCTTCTTCGCCGGGACCACCCAGCCGGTGCCTTTCGAGGGCCCGCGGGGCATCGAGGCGGTCCTCACCCGCTTCGAGCGCTTCGGCTTCGCGCCCTACCGGGAGGAGACCGGCGCTCGGATCGCCGGGGTGAAGGCCAACTCCACGCTCTCGCTGGAGCCGGGCGGGCAGTTCGAGCTCTCGGGAGAGGCCTTTCCCTGCGCCCACGCCTGCAAGGAGGAGCTCTTGCACCACGTGGCGCAGGCGTGGGCGGTCGGGGCCGAGCTGGGGATCGTCTGGCTGGGGCTCGGCTACCGCCCCTTCGGCACCGTCGAGGAGATGCCTTGGATGCCGAAGACGCGCTACGGGGTGATGCGCGCCTATCTGCCGAGCCGGGGCAAGCACGCTCTGGACATGATGCTGATGACCGCCACGGTCCAGGCGAGCTACGACTGGTCCTCGGAGGAGGACATGGTGCGCAAGATGCGCGCGGCCATGTCGGTCTCGCCCCTGGTGAGCGCCATGTACGCCAACTCCTTCCTCGTGCGCGGGCGCGATTCGGGCTATGCCTCCTTCCGCTACGAGGTGTGGAAGCACGTGGACCCGGACCGCTGCGGCCTGCTCCCCTTCGTCTTCGACGAGGACTTCGGCTACCGGCGCTGGGTGGAGTACGTGCTCGACGTGCCGATGTTCTTCGTGCGCCGCGCGGGGCGGTACATCCCGGCGCACCACCTCACCTTCCGCCGCTTCATGGAGGAGGGGCTGGAGGGCCACCGCGCCCACATGGGCGATTTCGAGGACCACCTGACCACGCTCTTCCCGGAGGTCCGCGCCAAGGCGCTCATCGAGGTGCGCGGGGCGGACGCCTGCGATCCCCACCTGAACGCCGCGCTCCCGGCGCTCTGGAAGGGAATCCTCTACGACGAGCAGGCCCTCGAGGCCGCCGACGCGCTGCTCGCGGGGATGTCCTTCGCGGCGCGTCTGGATCTACAGACCGAGGTGGCGCGGCACGGGCTGGCGGCGCGCTTCGAGCGCGGGAGGGTGCTCGACTACGCCCGCGAGCTCTTCACCATCGCTTCCGAGGGGCTGCGGCGCCAAGCCTGCCCCCACGGCGACGCCCCCGACGAGCGGGTGGTGCTCGAGCCCCTCGCCGCGGTGCTGGAGGAGGGCCGCTCCCCGGCGGCGGTCTGGCGTGCGCGCTGGGAGGGTGAGCACGGCCGCGATCCGCTCGCCTTCATCCAGGCCGTCGCCGCGGCGGAGTGACCGCCTTCCGCGGCGTCGACACCGCCAGCCGTTCAGGGCCGGATCGGCCTGTAGAGGCGCTGCAGGGGGACGAGCGCTCGGCTCGCGGTGTCGAGCTGGTCGTAGTGCTCGAGCAGGAGGTGCCGAAGCTTCTGCATGTTGACGAGGTGGATGGGGATCTGCGAGCGCTCGGCCTCGTAGTGGGCCTCGCGGGTGAAACCGCCGGTGCTCACGTACAGGCCGCGCTCTCCCGGCCTTCGAGCGCCGAGGAAGGACCGAATCGCAGGCGCGCCGATGGGGGCGGTGTGGTGCTTGACCTCCACGAAGATCCGCGGCTCCTGGAGACCGAGGCCGTCGGGGGAGGCGAAGATGTCGTAGCCGCGGTCGGCGCCGGGATTGGTGAGCTGGGTGCGATAGCCCATCGCGCGGAGGATTCCGCGGGCACGCCACGGGGGAATGGGGCCGTTGAGGCTCAGCCGCGGGGCTTTCCCTCGAAGTAGGCGGGGTCGACGACGAGGCGCTCGGCGAGGCGCTCGCGGCGGGCGCGCGCTTCCTCGCGGCGGACGCTGTAGCGCAGGGGGGAGTCCGCGGGGAGGCGCAGGGTGCGCGGGAGGTAGAGGGTGGCGCAGGCGGGGCCGCCCCCGGCCTTGCCGAAGAGCTCGTAGAGCGCGATGCGGCGGGTACCCAGGCCGAGGGCCTCGATCGCGTCGGTGAACGCCGGGCTCACGTCGTGGGGGACGAGGACGCCGCCCTCCACCTGTCGTGAATTGCCGGCGTAGCGCTCGACGGCGTCGTCGCGCCCGATGGGGACGATGGCCTCGGACCCGAGCGCGCGCTTCACCACCTCGTGCCCGTCGCCCCACAGGCCGCCCGGAAAGTGCACGAGCCGCGGGGCACTGCCGTCGGTGGGGCGGCAGCTGAAGTGCACGGTGTCGCCGTGGAAGTGCGGATAGACGAGCTCGACGTAGATCCGCGCCTCCTCGGGGACGCCGGCGAAATCCGCGGCGAAGGCCACGCCCTCGCGAGTCGAGCGCATGGTCTTGGGCG
>DATGOH010000178.1:0-5244 GCA_035306165.1 Ferdinandcohnia sp. | reverse complement strand
CGCCGCCCTGGATCATGAAGTCCGGGATCACGCGGTGAAAGATCGTCCCGTCGTACAGCGGGCGCTTCACCGTTTCGCCGGTGGCCGGATCCCGCCACGCCTTCGTCCCCGTGGCGAGCCCGACGAAATTCTCCACCGTCTTGGGCGCCTCCTCGGGGAGGAGGCGGACGCGGATCGCGCCCATGGAGGTCTCGAACGTCGCGTACAGTTCCCTGGCCATCGCCGAATCTCCTCTGCAGGCTCTTTCGTCCCGCGCTCGGGAGGCTCTTACCGATCGGCCGCCCGCTTGCGCAAGCGGAACCTGCCTCCCCGCGGCCGTGGAGGGTGCCGATCGGCCGCGGCGCGCCCGTGGCGCGCGCGGTCTGCGCACGTACAGGCCTAGGTCGCTTCCGCCCAGCTCTCGATCGCCGCCAGCGCCGCCTTGGCGCCGAGCTGCTCGGCCCACTTCTTCGACCGGCCCTCGCTGCGGAAGACGGCCTCCCCCACCTGCACCTCCACCACGAAGGTCTTCGCGTGGTCGGGACCGCGCTCCTCCACGACGCGATAGACCGGCAGCGGCAGGTGGCGCCGCTGCACCTCCTCCTGCAGCCGCGTCTTGAAATCCCGGTCCACCGTACCGGCCTCCGCCTCGGAGAAGGCCTCGGCGAAGAGCCGGTCCACGACGCGGAACACCGCCTTCAATCCCCCGTGCAGATACACCGCGGCGATCACCGCCTCGAAGGCGTCGGCGAGCAAGCTGGGCTTGTCCCTTCCCCCCGATGCCTCCTCTCCCCGACCGAGGTAGAGCAGCTCGCCCAGCCCGATGCGGCGCGCCACCGCGCTCAGGCTCTCTTCGTCCACCATCGCCGCCCGCAGCTTGGAGAGGACGCCCTCGGGCGCCTCCGGGAAGCGCGCCATCAGCCGCTCACTGATCGCCAGGTCGAGGACCGCGTCGCCCAGAAACTCCAGCCGCTCGTTGTCGCCCAGGCCGCTGTCCCGATGCTCGTTGGTCCAGCTCTTGTGGGTCAGCGCCTGACGCGCGAGCACCGGGTCGCGGAAGCGGATGCCGAGGCGCCGCCCCAGCGCGGAAACGCGATCCTTCATGCGCGTCGCCCTCCCCGCGCCCCAATTGGAGTGCGGTCGGCCGGGCCGTCTGTTAGAAGGCCGAAGAACCTCTCACCCGGGAGGCCCGCCGGCCATGCCATCCCGAAGCCTCGCATTCGCCGCCCTTCTCGTCTCCCCCTTGGCCCATGCCAGCCAGCTCGTCAACGACGAAGTGGCCGCACGGGCGCAGATTTTGGAGCAGACGGCCCAGCAATCGCCCGGCGCCGAGGTGCCCTTCCGCCTGATCGGCGAGGTCGGGACCGCCCTCACCCGGGGCAATACGGAGACCTTCCACATCAACGGGCAGCTCCGCCTGCTCCTCGTCCCCATCGAGAACTGGGTGAGCGAAACGCGGGGCCAGGTGCTCTACGAGGAATCCCTCGGCGAGACCACCGCCAACGCCTGGGCCGCCTCGCAGCGCGTCGATCGCTACCTGGGCACGCGCTTCACCGTCTTCGGCGCCTTCGGCATCGAGCGGAACATCTTCCAGGGCCTGGGTCGGCGGCTCTCCGAACAGCTCGGCGGCACGTTTCTCCTCGTGGATCGGCGGATCGCCGATCCGGACGAGCGCATTCTCGACCGGCTGCGCCTCGAACTCGGTGCCTACGCCGCCCAGGAGAAGTACACGCTCTCGCCCACCGCCGAACCCGGCACGGTCCTCGAACGCGCGGGCGCCGACATCGTCGCGGCCCGCGCCGCCGTCTCCTACGTCCACGCCTTCCGCAAAGGATCGGAGGTCGGCCTGGAGGTCGAGGGCATCCAGGACTTCATCGACACCGACAACGTCCTGGTCAACACCACCGTGTGGACGGCCGCCGCGGTGATGGAGGGCATCGCCCTCAAGATCTCCGCGAGCCACTTCTTCGACAACGTCCCCGCGGACCCCACCCTGAAGAAGAGCGACTTCCTCCTCACCGCGGGGATCGTCGTCAGCCTCTGAGCCGAGCGGGCGGTCCGGCGATCCTTTACCGGAGCCGCGCCACCACCTCGTCGACCAGGTCGTAGGGGTTGGCCTCGCGGCGCGCGATCTGCGTCGCCAGCCCCTCGAGCGCGCCGCGCTCCGCCTCGAGCCGGGAGATCGCCTCGGCCACGAGGCGCTCGCGCAGCATCCCCAGGAGCTCGGCCTTGGCACGCGCGACGTCGCGCCGCTCGAGGCCGTGCTCGGCGGCGAGGTGGGCCCGGTGCTTCTCGATCGCGTCCATCAGATCTTCGAAGCCCTCGTTTCGGATCGCGATCGTGCGCACGATCGGCGGCACCCAGCCGGTGTCCTGTAGGTGCAGGGAGATGGACTCGGTGCGGAAGAAGCGATGGGCCGCGTCGTGGTCCATGGGCGCGACCACCGCATTGCGCAGCTCGATCATCGCGCGCAGCTCGCGCTCGGTCCGGTCGGCGCCCTCCCGATCGGCCTTGTTGATCGTGAAGACGTCCGCCACCTCGAGGATGCCCGCCTTGATCGCCTGGATGTCGTCGCCCATGCCCGGCACCACCACCACGATGGTGGTGTGGGCGAGCGAGGCGATGTCCACCTCGTCCTGGCCGACGCCCACCGTCTCCACCAGGATGACGTCCTTGCCCATCGCATCGAGGACGCGGGTGACGTCCGCGGTGGCGCGCGAAAGGCCGCCGAGCGATCCGCGCGTGGCCAACGAGCGGATGAAGACGCCCGGGTCGAGCGCGTGCTCCTGCATGCGGATGCGGTCGCCGAGGATGGCACCGCCGGTGAAGGGGCTGGTCGGATCGATGGCGACCACCCCCACCGTCTTGCCCCGCTTGCGGTACTGCGCGATCAGGCGATCGGTGAGGCTCGACTTGCCGGCCCCGGGGCTCCCCGTGATGCCGATGACGTAGGCGTTCCCGGTGTGCGGGAAGAGCGCGCGGAGGACGTCCGTGGCCTCGGGAATGCCGTCGTCGATGTCGCGCATCAGGCGGGCGGCCGCGCGGACGTCGCCTGCGCGCACCCGATCCGCCCAGTCCTGCGCCCAGCTCGCTCGCGTCGACATCAGCGCAGGATCTCCCGGCTGATCACCATCCGCTGCACCTCGCTGGTGCCCTCGCCGATCTCGCAGAGCTTCGCGTCGCGCAAGTAGCGCTCCACCGGGAACTCCTTGGTGTAGCCGTAGCCGCCGTGGATCTGCACGGCCTTGTTGCAGGCCCGCATCGCCGCCTCGCTCGCGAAGAGCTTGGCCATCGAAGCCTCCACGGTGAACTTGCGGCCGGCGTCGCAGGTGGCGGCCGCGCGCTGCACCAGCAGCCGCGCCGCATCGATCTCGGTGGCCATGTCCGCCAGCATGAAGCGGATCGCCTGGAAGTCCGCGATGGGCTGGCCGAAGGCCTTGCGCTCCTTCGCGTACGCCAAAGACTCCTCGATGGCGCCCCGCCCGAGGCCCACCGCGAGCGCGCCGATGGTGATGCGGCCGCGGTCGAGGATCTTCAGGGTGTCGATGAAGCCCATGTCGATCTCGCCCACGCGGTTCTCGTCGGGGATCTCGCAGTCCTCGAAGACGAGCTCCGCCGTGTCGGACGAGCGCATGCCGAGCTTGCCCTTGATCGGCACCGTCTCGAAACCCGGGGTACCCGGCTCGACCAGAAACGCCGTGATCCCCTTCTGCCGCTTCTCGCGGTTGGTGGACGCCAGCACCACGTAGATCCCGCCCACGGTCCCCTGCGTGATCCACATCTTGGATCCGTTGAGGATCCAGCGGTCGCCCTTGCGCACCGCCGTGGTCTGCAGGCCCGCCGCATCCGAACCGGAGCCCGGCTCCGAAAGCGCCCAGGCGCCGAGCGCCTCGCCGGTGGCGAGCTTGGGCAGCCAACGCTTCTTCTGCTCCTCGTTGCCGAACCACCGGATGTGGTTGGTGCACAGGCCGTTGTGCGAGGCCACCGTCAGCGCGAGCGAGCCGTCGTAGCGGGCGATCTCCTCGACCACGGTGGCGATGCCCAACGCGCTCAGGCCGACGCCGCCGTATTCCTCCGGCACGGACATGCCGAGCAGGCCGAGCTCCCCGAGCTTGCGGACGGTCTCGCGGGGGAAGGCCTCCGCCTCGTCCCACGCGCGGGCGTGGGGCTTGACCTCCGCCTCACAGAAATCGCGGACGGTGTTGCGCAGCGCAACGAGTTCCTCAGGCAGTTTCAGATCCATGCGCGCGGTCCTTCTCAAACCGGATACACGGCGTGCTTCTTGCGCGGACGCATCTCCCGCTTCTGCCGGTAGACGTCGAAGCGGCGGATCAACTCCTCGCGGAGCCGATCGCCCGGGACGATCGCATCCACCACGAGCTCCGAGGCGAGCTTCTTGATGTCGATGTCCTGCTTGTACTCCTCGCGGAGCTTCTGGACGTAGGCGGCCCGCTCCTCCTCGGGCTTTTCCTGGATCTTGTTGTAGTAGACCGCGTTCACCGCGGCTTCGGGGCCCATCACCGCGATCATCGCCTGCGGCAGCGCGATCGTGCAGTCGGGGGCGAATCCCGGGCCGCCCATGGCGTACAGGCCGGCGCCGTAGGCCTTGCGGACCACGACGCTGATCTTCGGCACCGTCGCCTCCGAGACCGCGGAGATCATCTTCGCGCCGGCGCGGATGATTCCCGCGCGCTCGACCTGCGTACCGATCATGAAGCCCGGCACGTCGGCGAGATAGAGGATGGGGATGTTGAAGGCGTCGCAGAGCTGGATGAAGCGCGCCGCCTTGTCCGCCGAGTCCACGAAGAGCACGCCGCCCTTGAACTTGGGCTGGTTGGCGATGATGCCCACCGGCTTGCCGTCCAACCTCGCCAGGCAGGTGACGATCTCGCGGGCGAAGAGCTCGTGGATCTCCACCATCGAGTCCTCGTCCACGAGCTCCTGGATGAGGAGCTTGATGTCGAAAGGCTTGTTCTGATCGGGCGGGATGATCTCGTCGATGCTCTTGCCGCTGGACTTCGGCGGCCGCGCCTCGATCTCCGGCGGCATCTCGTCGCAGTTCGAAGGGAAGTACCCGAAGTACTTCTTCGCCCAGGCGATCGCCTCCTCCTCGCTCTTGACCAGCACGTGGCCCACGCCGGAAACGGAGCAGTGCATCCGCGCCCCGCCCATCTCCTCGAGGGTGACCTTCTCCCCGATCACCATCTCCGCCATGCGGGGCGAGCCGAGGTACATGGAGGCGTTGCCCTCGACCATCACCACCAC
>DATGOH010000177.1:0-2615 GCA_035306165.1 Ferdinandcohnia sp. | reverse complement strand
GGGCGACGGGATCGAGGGGGTGGCCCGGATCGCCGGAGATGGTGACGTTGCTGGCCACGAAGCAGTTCTTCCCCAGCCGGATGTCCAGCCCCGCGCGGAAGGTCACCCGATGGCCGACGTAGGTGCCCTCGCCCAGCGCGATCACCGGCGGACGCGGCGCGTTCCGCGCGCCGGAGAAGGTGGTCCGCCCGGAGATCCGCACCCCGCGCCCCACCTGCAGCCGGCAACCCGTGACCACCGGGAGCTTGGAGTCGGGGCAGATCTCCATGCGGAAGGGACGTTCGACGCGATCGCAGAGGAGTTCGAAGAGCGGCTGGTAGTAGAGCGCCCGCCACAGCTCGTCGACGGCCTGGCGCCGCAGGCTCCGCTTTGCGAGCAGAAGGCGGTGGAGCGCGCCCGCCGGGACCGAGAACTGCGAGGCGGCGCGCAGGGTGCGGCGGAGCCAGCGCCCGAGCGCCGTGTCCTTGCGGCTCTGCGCGAGAAGGCCCTGGAAGAGATCCATCGGCCTCCTGGTAGGTCCTTCCCGCCCGAGAAGGAAGCGCCCGCCGCCCCCTCAAACGGGCGGGAAGCGCGACGTGACGCCGAGTTCGGTCTGGAGGCTGCCGCGGTGCCGGAGGAAGGCGCCCACGCCCTGGTAGTGGCGCAGGCGCGGATGCGGCTCGACCACGTCCACCTCGGCGCCCGCGCGCAAGGAACGCCGGACGAGGGCTTCGCCGAGATCCACGGGATCCACCGCCCCGCCGCAGTAGGCGCATTCGATCGGCCCCCGCGCCGCGAGCGCCTCGCAGGTGCGGCAGCGCCACCCCGTCTGCGCGAAGTCCGCGGCGATGACCAGGACGTGCACCCGCTCCTCGTTGGCGGCCAGGACCACGTCCTCGGTGCCCACCACCGCAAGTCCACCCGCCAGCGCCTCGCCCACCACGCGGTTGGCCCGATCCTCCTCCACCGCTCGCTCCCAGGCCGTGAGCCGTTCGATGGCGCCGGCGATGAGTTCGTCCTTCACCTCGGGGCGCCGCGCCCCGCGCAGGTGGGGATTGGGCTGGGTGCCGATGATGCGCTCCCGCACGAAGGCAGGAAGGTGGGCCTCGAACTCGCGGACCAGCTCGTGCGGCCCGGCCAGCACCACGTGGTAGGCGGGATCGGTCTGGACCAGGTAGGCCACGTGCATCGCCGCCCGTTCGAGGTTGCGCTCGATCTGCTGGTCGATGCGGTGCTGGAAGCGGAGCTGCGACCAGCCGCCCATGGAGTGCCGCTTGGGCGCGGACCGCACGATCCGCGCCTCGGTCACGAGCTCGCCAACCGCCGTCTCGAAGACGCGCGCCCCGCGGGCGTCGACCATCGCCACGACCAGCGGCTCGAAGTCCTCCACCGTGCGGGCGAGTTGAAAGAGCAGCGGCGTCTCCGCCAGCCCGAACTGGGGCTCGAAGCTGCGCTGCGCCGCGATGGTCTTCCACAGGCCGAGACCCCGGCAGGCGAAGATCGCCATGCCTCGGGCGTTCTCGTCGTGCGCTTGGCGGCACAAGCCTTCCACGAAGCGCTCCACGCGATCGAGGCTCTCGGACAACCCCGCGTTCCACCCGGATGCGCGCGCCTGCCTGACCTTCTGCCGGACGAAGAGGCGCACGCGCTCCCTCTGCATCTCGTCGGACCAGCGGGTGTTCAGATACAGCGACACCACCGGATCCGCGTCGGAGCGCAGGTGCGCGAGTTCCCGAAGTTCACGCTGGATCGGATTCAAACCACCCTCCTCCCAGTAGGGTGGTCATCCTCGCGCCGGGTGCAGAGACCGAAACCAGGACGAAAAAAATCGGGGCCTTCGCGGACTCGCGAAGCCCCGATCCACGGCTGGTGGCCCGCCCCGGAGTCGAACCGGGATGGGGTTGCCCCCGCGCGATTTTGAGTCGCGTGCGTCTACCAGTTCCGCCAGCAGGCCGCGACGCGTCGACCCTGCGGTCGACCGGAAAGGAGCCTGGCACTCGGGAGCCCGGCTTGGCACCGGGATCGCGAGCGGGCTCGTGGCGCAGAATCCTCGCCCCGCCCGCGTTCGTCAACCGGATTCTCGTCCAGAGGATGCCCGATGCGGGCGACCGCCCCGGCGAGCCCGCCTCCTCTCCCTTGCCGGGCCGTCAAAAGCCCGTATAAAGGGGCGCGCCCATGATCAACTTCCTCATCGCACTCGCCGCCGGCCTGGCCGCCTTCTTCGCCTCGCAATTCGTCTTCTCCTGGTACGCCTCCATCCTGCCGGGCCTCATCGTCTTCGCCGTCGTCTACGTCGTGCTCGCCCAGCGCACGATGAAGCAGGTGGCGGCGCTGACCGAGCGCGCCCAGCGCGAGATGCAGGCGCAGAAGCCCGACCGCGCCGCCGAGACCTTCCGCCAGGGACTCGCCCTCTCCAAGAGGCAATTCCTCGTCGGCCCGCTGATGCACGCCAACCTGGGCATGCTCCTGTACGTACAGAAGAAGTTCGACGAGGCTTTCCCCCACCTCGAGAAGGGCTACCCCCGCAACTACTACGCCCGGGCGATGCTCGCTTGTTACTTTTTCAAGAAGCAGGCCTGGGATCGGATGGAGAAGGAGTTCGAGACGGCGGTCAAATACGGGAAGAAGGACGGGAT
>DATGOH010000176.1:0-2487 GCA_035306165.1 Ferdinandcohnia sp. | reverse complement strand
TGCTCGAGATCCACCGGCAGAACGTGGCGGTGATCCGCGAGCGCGCGGTCCTCGAGGACGGCGTGGTCTACTTCGACATCTCCGACCAGGCCCGCGACAACGCCAATAAGTTCATCGCCTACCACCTCTTCCCGGACTGCCGCTACAGCATCAACATCTCGGCGTCCAAGAGCCGGACGAAGATCTCGCTGGGTTCCAACCCGTGGGCGAAGGTGCCGCGCACCCACGACCTCGCCGCCATCGCCGCGCGCTACGGCGGCGGCGGCCACTCCGTGGTGGCGGCCATCTCCCTCGACCCGGGCATGGAGGAGGAGGCGCGCCGCATCGCCCGCGAGATCGTCGAAACCCTCAAATCCAATCCCTGATCCCGGCTCGGCGTTGCCTCGCTGGGTGCGCGCGCCCGTCCGGACCCGGGCGCGTGCCCGTCGGTGAACCGCGGCTGCGGACGTCGTAGACGGCCGGCGAGGACCCCGTGGTCGAGGCCTCGCCGGCGGCAGGCGAGAGCGGCACCCGCAGCGACGACCGAGCCGAGCTGTACTACGCAGTACGCGAGGCGAGGGAGGAGCGAGGACGCCGCTCGCAGCCCCGCCCGCGAGGCCGACCTACCGTCGGCGGTGTTCCGTCGTGACTTCCGAGGGCGGCAACGGCTGCGTCGGCCGATGCGGCGGGGCGTCTTTGCGGCGCATGCGGTAGCGGTAGACCGGCTGGCCCCGCTCGAGGTAGCCCCGCTCGCGGGTGGAGGGGACCTCGCCGGGCTCGCGAGGGGCGAGCGCGCCGGGGCCGAAGACGTTTTCGAACCCCACGGCTTCGAGGACCGTGGCCATCTCCTTTCCGCGCGCCTCGACGTCGGTGCGCAGCTTCACCTCCCCTCCGGGGCCGAGGAGGTTGTAGAGGAGGATGGCCATGTCCTCGTCGATCAGGCGCCGCTCGTGGTGGCGCTTCTTCCACCAGGGGTCGGGGAACTGGATGTGGAAGCAGGAAACGGTGCCCGGCGCGAAGAGGCGGGGGAGGATCGTCTTGGCGTCGGCGCAGAGGACGATGAGGTTGGCGAGGCCCTCGCGCTCCGCCTTCTCCTCGATCAGGCGGGCGAACTTCTTGCGGATCTCGAGGGCGACCAACAGGAGGTGGGGGTGTGCATGCGCGTGTCCGAGCGCGAAGCCGCCCGCGCCCGCGCCGATCTCGACCTCGAGGGGGGCGGCGTGGGCGTGCTCGACCCCTCGGTGGAAAAACTCCGCTCGCCAATCGATGCGCGCGGAGAGGTCGATCGGGCCCCTGGGCGTTCGCTGGGTTTCCATGGGGCGGGGAGGATAGCCGATCGGAGCGCGGGGACTCTGGTAAAGTGAGGCCGACGATGCACCCTCCTCTCGGTTCCCTCCTCGTCGCGGGCCTGCTTTGCGCCCGTTTCCTCTTCGTGGCCGCACTCCTCCTCGCCCTTCCCGCGGGTGCCGCGGGGCCGAAGGTAAAGCGGGTGGAGCCGCCACCGCAGCCAGACGCCCCTCCCGCGGCGACGGAGGAGAACGTCGCCGCGCCCGAGGCGCCGCCCGCGCCCGAACCCGAGCCGGAACCCGAACCGGTCTGGGGAGCCCTCGAGATCCTCGGCGAAGAGGTCCCGCCGGGCACCGTGCGGGAGCTGTCCCTTCCGGTGAGCGAGACCTACATCGGCTTGACCGTGGACGTGCCGGTGGTGGTCGTGCGGGGGACCTCCCGTGGCCCGACGCTCTGCCTGACCGCGGGCATCCACGGCGACGAACTCAACGGCATCGAGGTGGTGCGCGAGTCGATCGAACGCCTCCGGCCGACGGATCTCGTGGGCACGGTCATCGGCGTTCCCATCGTCAACATCCACGGCTTCCAGACCAGCTCGCGCTACCTTCCCGATCGCCGCGACCTCAACCGCTTCTTCCCGGGCAACGCCACCGGCAGCTCGGCCTCGCGGATCGCGCGGCGGATCTTCCGCGAGGTGATCCAGAAGTGCAGCGTCCTCATCGATCTGCACACCGGAGGTTCGCACCGGAGCAACCTCCCGCAGGTGCGCGGCGATTTGCGCGACGAGCGCGTGCTCGAGCTCGCGCGCGCCTTTCGGGCCGCGGCCATCGTCCACAACCCGGGGCTGGAGGGAACGTTGCGCCGCGCGGCGCAGGAGGTGGGCATCCCGGCGATCGTCTACGAAGCGGGCGAGCCGATGCGCCTGCAGGCGCAGGAGATCAAGCGCGGCGTGATCGGCGTCCGCAACGTGCTCATTCACCTGAAGATGGTGCGAGGCACCCCCGTGAGCATGGGCGATCAGCGCACCTACTTCCGTACCGAGTGGGTGCGCGCCGACCGCGGCGGCATCCTGGTCAGCGAGGTCCGCCTGGGCGATTCCGTGCGGGAGGGCGACATCCTCGGGACCATCACCGACCCCATCCGCAAGGAGTCGCACGTCATCCTCTCGCCCCACCGGGGCCAGATCCTCGGCATGGCGGTGGCGCCCGTCATGATCCCGGG
>DATGOH010000175.1:0-7834 GCA_035306165.1 Ferdinandcohnia sp. | reverse complement strand
CGAGCGCCCCCTCGCCGCGCCGCCGCACCGCCTCGATCGCGCGCAGGTAGACCTCGGTCTTCCCCGAACCCGTCACGCCCTGCAACAGGAAGCAGGCGTAGGTTCCGAGCGCGCCTTCGACGGCGCGCAGGGCCTCCTCCTGTTCCGCGCTCAGACGCGCGGGCGGGGCGACGGCGAAGGCGGTCTCCTCGACGATCGGCTCCGCCTCGTGGGAGAGGCGCAGCCAACCGCGGGATGCGAGGGCGCGCACCACCTCGGGGGAAAACTCCCCGCGCAGCGCTTCGAGCGGGAGGGCGCCCCCGGCCTCCAATAGGCGCGCGACAAGCGCGGCCTGGCGCGGCGCGCGTCGCAGCGCGCCGGCCGCGGGCTCTTCGCCCCCTGCCAGGGCGGCGCGGACCGCCTCGGGGGGAACGGCGAGCTCCACCCGGTTGGGCGGGGGAGGGCGCTCCTTGCCCTGCCGCACGCGGCCGAGGTCGGGCGGGAGCGCGGTGCGCAGCGCATCGCCCAGGGGATGGAGGTAGTAGTCGGCGGCGAAGCGCAACAGCTCGAGCAGGTCCGCGGGCAGGACGGGCGCCTCGTCGAGGACGGCGAGCACGTCCCGCGTCTCGCCCGGCGGCGCCTCCCGTGCCTTGCCGAGGGAGAAGCCGATGGCCTTGCGGGCCCCGAAGGGGACGAGGAGCCTTCGCCCCGGCTCGAGGGCACGGGGATCCTCCGCCCGGTAGGTGAAGGTTCTGCGCAGGGGGGCGGCGACGGCGACCTCGACGAGCACGGCGCCAGGATAGCAGGAGCCCGCGCCGTTGCGTTCTCGCTCGGCAGGCTCTAGGCTGCCCGGCGATGCGAAATCGGGTGCGCAAGTGCGTGGTGCCGGCCGCGGGCCTGGGGACCCGCTTCCTGCCGGCGACCAAGTCGGTTCCCAAGGAGCTCTTGCCCATCGTGGACAAGCCCACCCTCCAGTACATCGTGGAGGAGGCCGCCCACGCCGGGATCGAGGACGTGATCCTCGTCACGGCCCGCGGCAAGACCTCGATGGTGGATCACTTCGACCTCTCGCCGGAGCTCGAGGAAACCCTCCTGGCGCGGGGCAAGACGGCCGAACGCGACGCGCTGCGCGCCATCTCCTCGATCGCGCGCCTCTCGTCGGTGCGGCAGCACGAGCCCAAAGGGCTGGGGCACGCCGTGTTGCAGGCGGCGAACCTCGTGGGCGACGAGCCCTTCGCCGTCATCCTCGGCGACGACGTCATCGACGCCGAGACGCCCGCCATCGCGCAGCTCGTCGCTTGTTACGAGCGGACGGGGATGGGTGTGGTGGCGCTGATGGAGGTGCCGGAGGAGGAGACGCACATGTACGGCATCGCCTTCGGCGAGATGGTGGACGAGCGCACCATGCGGATCGATCGGATGGTCGAAAAGCCCAAGAGCCATCCCCCCTCGCGCCTGGCCGTGATCGGCCGTTACGTTCTGCCGCCTCGCGTCTTCGACTACCTGCGCGAGGTCGAGCCCGGCGTGGGCGGAGAGATCCAGCTCACCGACGCGCTCGCCTTGCTCGCGCAGCGGGAAGGGCTCGTCGGCTACTGCTTCGAGGGAAAGCGCTACGATGCCGGCGACCGGCTCGGCTACCTGAAGGCGAACGTGGCCTTCGCGCTCAAGCGGCCCGAGCTGCGCGAGGGGCTTTTGGCCTGGTTGCGCGAGGTGGTCGAAACGGCGCCGTAGCCCCGCGCGGGCCGGGCGCACGCCCGGCCGACGGTCTGGATTTCCGTTTTCCCCCCGGCCGAAGGGGGGTAGAGTGCCGGCCGATGCGACGATTCGTCCGCGCAGCGGTCCTCGGCTTCGCCCTGATCGCGCTTCCCGCGATCGCCTCGGCGGAGGCGCAGGTTCCCGCGGTCCAGCTGCAGAACGTCCAGAAGACCCCGCCGAAGCCGGGCATCTTCCACTACACCGAGGCCAAGGCCAACGCGCTCAAGCTCGCGGGGGCCGTGGCGCTGGCCGCGCTCCTGGTGTGGGGATGGAACCTGGAGGAGAAGGGCGAGGGGAAGAAGTACCGGCGGCAGCGCCGCCTGGCGATCGGCCTGCTCGGCGTCCTCGGCGTTTTCGGCTGGTTCAACTACGGGAAGTTCCACAGCGGGAAGTTCATCCACATCTGGGAGCACTACCACTACTACATGGGCTCCAAGTACTTCCCGGAGCTGCGCTACACGCGCCTGTACGAGTGTAGCGCGGTCGCCGAGGCGGAGCTCTACGGCAAGGAGCGCGTGGCGCGCCGGACCATGCGCGACATCGCCGAGACCAACCTCATCGGCTCGACCGACGCCATCCTGGCCCATCCGGAGAAGTGTACGAGCCACTTCACCCCGGCGCGCTGGGAGGCCTTCAAGAAGGACACGGCCTACTTCATCCGCAAGCTCGGGGGGCGGTGGGCGAACTCGCAGAAGGACCACGGCTACAACGGCACGCCGTGGTGGTCGATCGTCCCCTCGCTGCTGACCAACGCCCTGGGGGAGGCCAACGACCGCACCATCCTCCTGCTCGGCATCCTCGATCCGCTGCTCATCGTGCTGATGTTCGTCGGGATCGGGTGGGCGTTCGGTCTCGAGATCTTCGCGGTCGCCGCCACCTTCTTCGCGGTGAACTTCCCCTCGCGCTTCTACTGGAACGGCGGCGCGTTCCTCCGCTACGACTACCTGGCCCTCTCGGTCCTCGGCATCTGCATGCTCCGCAAGAAGAAGGACGCGCTGGGCGGAGCGATGCTCGCCGCGGGGGCGGCCTTCCGCATCTTCCCGGTCTTCTTCGCGGTGGGGCCGGCGATGCAGGGGCTGTGGCGGTGGGTGAAGGAAAAGGCCATGCCACGGTCCCACCGCCGCATCCTCGTCGGCGCGCTCGTGGCCACCGCGATCCTCGTTCCCGGCTCGATGATCGCCGCGCGGGGCGGCATCGAGGTCTACCAGGACTTCACCCGCAACACCCTCAAGCACGCCGAGACGCCCCTGACCAACCACATGGGGCTGCGGACCGTGCTCTCCTGGCGGCCTTGGAGCAACGCCCGCCACCTCAAGGACGAGACCCTCGTCGACCCCTTCCAGGTCTGGAAGGAGCAGCGCCTCGCGAACTTCGAGCGGGTCAAGCCCCTCTTCTACTTGCTCAACCTGGCGCTTCTCTGGCTCGTCTTCCGGCGGTCGCGAAACGAGGAGCCGTGGTTCGCGGCGTCGCTCGCGGGCATCGTGATGATTCCCGCCGCCACCGAACTCACCTGCTACTACTACGCCTTCATGATCCCGGCCGCCTTCCTCATGGAGAAAAAGAGGGAGATCGGCCTGTGGCTCTTGGTGCTGGGCATCGGCACCCATGCCATCACCAAGCTGCCCATCTGGAGCGACGACCAGTACATGTGGATGGGCCTCGCCACGGTGGCCTACGGGGTGATGGTGCTGTGGACGCTGGCCCAGCCCGAGGGCGCGCGGACGCCCGTCGCCCAGCCCGCCGTCGCCCCCGTCCGCAGCCGCAAGAAGTAGCGCTCGGGAACGAATCGGTCGCCGTCCGTGTCCTCTGAAGCGATGAGTCCGGAGGAGTTCGCGCGGCGGGTGAGGCCCCATCTCGGCCTCCTGCATCGGATGGCACGGAGGCTCGCGCCCACGCGTGCCGAGGCGGAGGACCTCGCGCAGGAGGGGCTGATCCGCGCCTTCGAGCGCCGATCGAGCCTGCGCGATCCAGAAAAGATCCGGAGCTGGTTGCTCACCGTCTTGCGCAACCTCCATCTCAACCGCGTGCGGGATCAAAAGCCGCACCTGCTCGTGCTCGCGGGCGGGAGCGAGTGCGACCGGCGCACCGGCGACCTCGAGGCGGAGATGCAGGACCGGGCGCTCTCCGACGAACTCCTCCTCGCCCTGCGCCGGCTTCCGGAGGAGCAGTCCACGGTGCTGTGGTTGCGCGCGGTGGAGGGGCTCTCGTACGACGAGATTGCCGAGGTGATGGGGACGCCCGTGGGCACCGTGCGCTCCCGCCTCTCCCGGGCGCGCGAGGCCATGGTGGCCCGCCTCGAAGCGCAGGGCGTTCGGGCTTTCGGAGGACGACGATGAGCTGTCTGACCGAGGACGTCCTTTCCGCGGTGGTGGACGGCGCGGCCTCCGCCGAGGAGATCGAGCACGCGCGCACCTGCCCGCATTGTCGGGCCCACGTCCTCCGCTTGCGCGAGCTGGACGAGGCCCTGCGGCGCCTCCCTCTCGCCGGCGAGGGGCCGAGCCCGACGCTCGTGGCCACGTTGCGCGGTCTCGGCGTCGGTCGCGGACGTCCCTTCGCCCGGGCAGCGCGCGCCGCGGCCGGCCTGGCCGCCGCCCTCCTCGTGGCCGCGACGCTCTTCCTATCGCCGCGCACCGGCACGGTGACCGAGGCGCTGGCCGAGCAGGCCATCGCCAGCCACGTGCGCGCCTTCACCACCGGGCGTGCGAACGGATGCGAGGTGGAGAGTGACGACGCCGGCGTGCTGCGCGCCTGGCTCGAGAGCCGCGTCGGGCGCGCCGTCCCCGTGCCGGATCCGGCCTCCGCCACCCTCGTCGGCGCCCGGAGCTGCCAGCTCTTCGGCGAGGCCACCCCCGCCGTGGTCTACCGCACCGAGGAGGCGCCGGTGACCGTCTTCCTCCCCCAGCCCGGCACCGAGGCCTACGCCGCCTGCGAGGCCGCCATGGGCGACTGCTTCGAGGGGCGCGACGGCCAGACCGTCTGCGTCCTCCCCGGCGAGGACGGCACCCCCCTCGTGCTCGTCGGCGCCCTCGCCCCCCAGCGCCTCTGCCAGGTCGTCCGCACCTGATCCCCACCACCCCCTCCCTCGGACCCTCCCCGCCACCCCGGTGGATGTCCGCCGAATCGGACCCAGGGGCCGTGCACGGATGTCCGCCGAATCAAGCCGGGGTGCCCGTCCCGGATGTCCGCCGAATCGGACCAGGGTGCCGGCCCCGGATCTCCGCCGAATCGAATTGGGGTGCCCGACCCGGACGTTCGTCGAATCGCGGCGGACATCCGTCGAGGACGGCCGTCGTCCATCCCGGTTCGACGCCGGAGCGGGGAACCTTTCCCGCCCCGGTCGGGTCTTCCTCGGGCGAGATGAGCACCGTGACCGTCCTCGGCGCGTTGGCCGCCGGCAGCCTCTCCTTCCTCTCCCCCTGCGTCTTCCCCCTCGTGCCCGGCTACCTTTCCTTCCTCGGCGGAAGCGGCGCGGACGTGGTGGAAGGCAGGGGGAGGCTGCTCGGCCGGGCGCTGGCCTTCGCGCTCGGGCTGGGGCTGGTCTTCGTGGCGATGGGGGCCACCGCCACCTCGCTCGGACGCCTCCTCGGCGAACATCGCCGGGTCTTCGAGGTGCTCGGCGGGACGGTGGTCGTGCTCTTCGGCCTGCACATGCTCGGCGCGCTCCGCATCGGCCTGCTGCTGCGGGAGGCGCGCTTCCACCGCCTGCCCATGCCGTCGGGCTTCGCAGGCGCGCTGCTGGTCGGCGCGGCCTTCGGCTTCGGCTGGAGCCCCTGCGTCGGTCCGCTCCTCGGCGGCGTCCTCACGCTCGCGGCCGCGGAGGAGACGGTGAGGCAGGGCGTCTTCCTCCTTTCCGCCTATGCGCTCGGCCTTGCGGTCCCGTTCGTCCTGGCGGCGCTCCTCTTCGAACGCTTCGTCCGCTTCTCCCAGCGGGTGCGGCCTTTCCTTCCGTGGATCGAGCGGGCGAGCGGCGCGCTGCTCCTCGTCTTCGGCCTGCTGCTCATCGCGAACCGCCTGCACTGGCTCGCCGCTCTCCTGCCTGGCCTCGAATCGCTCGCGCTCTGATAGACTTTCGCGCGATGCGACGCCTATCGATCCTCGTCTTCGTCGCCGCCGTGGCGTCGGCCTCCCCGGCGCTGGGTTTCGCTCCCCCGCAGATGGGCGATCTCTTCGGCACGCGCTCGCTGGGGATGGGGAACGCTTTCCGGGCGGTCGGCACCTCCAACGAAGCCCTCTACTTCAATCCCGCCGGCGTGGTGGTGACCCGGCGCTACCAGGTGGACGGCCACTACGGCTTCTCGCCGGGCGACCGCATGACCCTCTGGAACGCCTCCATCGTCGACTCGAAGACCGCGAACGTCGGCGTGGGCATCGGCTACAGCCACCTCTCGGGCATGGGCGGCCCGCTGGAGACGAGCGGCTCGCTCGTCCACTTCGGCCTGGGCGTCCCGCTCTCGAGCCGCGTGGCCATGGGCGTGAACTTCAAGTATCTGGGCTTTTCGCGCCCGGAGGACACCAACTCCGTCACCGCGGACGCGGGCCTCATCGTGCGGCCGCTGCCCATCCTCAGCCTGGGCGTGGTCGGCTACAACCTGATCGACGTTGCCTCGGACCTCGCGCCGATGCGCGTGGGCGGTGGCATCTCGGTGGGGAACGACACGCTCTTGCGCCTCTCCTTCGATGCCGTCTTCGCGCTCGAGGAGGGCGATCCGCTCGGCACGACGTACCACGCCGGTGCCGAGTACTTCTTCGACGGCGTCCTCCCCATCCGCATCGGCGCGGAACGCCGCGAGGGCGAGGACCGCAACTTCCTCACCGCGGGCATCGGCCTGGTCTCGCCGATGGCGGCGCTGGAGGCCGGCTTCGCGCAGGGCGTGGGCGGCGGCGGGCGCTCGGACGAGCGCATCTTCAGCTTCGCCCTCAAGCTCTTCCTCTGATCGGATGGACTGGGGCAATGTCGCTGGTGGCACAGGCCGTGGGCGAGAGCCGTCTCTTGCCCGAAGGGGAGGCGGCCACGCTGCACGATCTCCTGTCGCGCCTCCTCGCCCACAATCGGCTCCACGGCTCCCACCTCGTGGCGGTGCGCGTGGGGCTCCCGAGCGGCGAGCCGGCGCCACAGGTGCTGCGCGCGCTCGGGGTCGTGCGCATCCCCGTCTTCTGGGAGCGGAGGCCGACGCCTCGGGTGGAGATCCACGCGCGGCTCGGCCGCCGCCGCCGGCTCCGCTCCCTTCCCCTGGAGGAACCATGAACGCCACGCTTCCGTCCCCTCCCTATGCCGTGATCGGGCTGGGGCGCATCGGCTCGGCGCTCACGCGGGCCCTCTCGCGGACCTTCCCCGAGGTCCCGGTGTACGCGGTGGAACCGGATCCGCGCGCCCGGGCCAAGGCCCTGCAAGATCGCTTGGTGAGCGATGCCTTCGAGGCGCCGACGGCCGCGCTCGCCTCCTGTGGGCTGGTCTTTCTGTGCCTCCCGCTCGGCCAGCTTCCGCAGTTGCTCGACGGGCTGGCGCCGCACCTGCGGGAGGGGGCCATCCTCACCGACACCATCATGGTGAAGGGCGCGGTGCGGGAGGTGGTCGAGCGCGCGCTGCCCGGCGTCACCTTCGTGGGCGGCCATCCGATGGTCGGTGGCGACGGCCGCGACCCGGGAGACCGCGCCGACCTCTTCGTTGGACGCCGCGTGGTCCTCTGCCCGCGCGAGGGGCAGGAGGAGGCCGCCGCTCGCGTCGGTGCCGTCTGGGCGGCGATGGGCGCCCGTCCCGTCGTCCTCACGGACGAGGAGCACGATCGCCTGGTGGCGGCCACCACGCACGCGCCCTACCTGGCTGCGCTGGCGCTGGTGCGCGTGGCCGGCGCGCTCGAGGCGGCGGAGCGGGTGGTGGGCAAGGCCTTCGCCGACGCCTCCCGCCTCGCGGCCCTGGCGCCGGAGGTCGGTGCGGCGAGCGTGGCCAAGAACCCCTTCGCCGCCGCGGCGGCGCGGGTGCTCGCCGACGAACTGCGCCGGCTCGCCGATCTGGCCGAGAGCGCGCCCGAAGAGCTGACCGCGGCCGCTGCCGAAGCCCGAGACCAGCGGGCCCGCCTCCTTCCGGACGGCTAGGAACCGG
>DATGOH010000174.1:0-21691 GCA_035306165.1 Ferdinandcohnia sp. | reverse complement strand
CTCGCCAACGACGTCCTCGACCGGGAGGCGGATCGCCTCCACCCCGTGAAGCGCAACCGGCCCGTGGCGAGCGGACGGCTCTCGGTCCGCACCGCGTGGGCGGCCTCCGCCCTGCTCGGCGGAGGCGCGCTCGCGATGGGCGTTCGACTCGGCCTGGCCTTCGTGGGCGTGCTCCTCCTCTACGTGGTGCTGAACTCGCTCTACTCGATGCGGCTCAAGCGCATCGCCTGGGTGGACGTGACCACGATCGCGATCGGCTTCGTGCTCCGGGTGGCGGCCGGGGCGCTGGCCATCGGCGTCGCGATGAGCCACTGGATCTTCGTCTGCACCTTCGCCGTGGCCCTCTTCCTCGCGCTGGGCAAGCGCAAGCACGAGATCCTCGCCGCGCAATTCGCCGGCAGCGACGAGACGCGGGCGCGCGCCGCGCTCGGCGGCTACGCCCTCTCCCACCTGGATTGGGGCCTGCGCGTCGCCGGCGCGCTCGCGGTGATCGGCTACCTGCTCTACACGATCTCGCCGGACACGATCGCGAAGTTCGGCACGCACCTGCTCGCGCTCACGGTCCCCTTCCCCGCCTTGGGGATCGGACGCTTCGGCCAGCTCCTCTCCCGCGGCAGCCGGGCCTCGAGCCCCACCGAGGCCATCCTCACCGATCCGCCCTTCCTCGCGATCGTCTTCCTTTGGCTCGCCGCGGTGGTCGCCATCCTCTACGCTGCGGGGGCGCAGCCCACGGGGTAGACTCCGGACGTGGGCGGCTACTCTTCCTGGGGGCGCTATCCCCGCGTGAAGCAACGCGCGGTCCCCTTGCACTGGCGGGACGAAGCCGAGCTGCGCGCGCTCGCCGGCGAGGGCCCCGTCTTGCCGCGCGGCCTGGGGCGAAGCTACGGCGACAGCTGCCTCAACGAGGGCGGCACCCTCCTGCTCACGCGCGGCCTCGCGCGCTTCCTTTCCTTCGATCCCGACACCGGCGTGCTGCGCTGCGAGGCCGGAGTCAGCCTGGCGGAGATCCTCGCGTTCGCGATCCCGCGCGGCTTCTTCCTCCCCGTGACGCCGGGCACCAAGTTCGTGACGGTCGGTGGAGCGATCGCCAACGACGTCCACGGCAAGAACCACCACGCCGACGGCACCTTCGGCCGCTTCGTGCGCCGCTTCGAACTCGTCCGCTCCGACGGCAGCCGCCGCGTCTGTAGTCCCTCGGAGAACGCCGATCTCTTCCAGGCGACGATCGGCGGCCTCGGTCTGACCGGCCTCGTCACGTGGGCGGAGATCGAGCTGCGCCGTGTGCCCGGCCCCTTCATCGTGCAGGAAAGCCTGCGCATGCGCGGCATCGACGATTTCTTCCGGGTGAACGAAGCCTCGGAGCGCGATTGGCTTTACACGGTCGCCTGGGTCGATTGCCTCGCGCGGGGCCGGCGCCTCGGCCGGGGTCTGTATTATCGGGGCAACCACGCGCCGGGCACGGGGCGGGCGCGCACGCCGGCGGTGAAAATGCCGCGCCTCCGCCTCCCCTTCGACCTGCCCGATTTCGTCCTGGGCGAAAAGAGCGTCCGCCTGTTCAACGCCCTCTACTACCGGCGGCAGCTTCGCGCCCTGCGGCGGTCCACCGTCTTCTACGAGCCCTTCTTCTACCCGCTCGACGCCGTCGGCGACTGGAACCGCGCGTACGGCAAGCGGGGCTTTCTGCAGTGGCAGTGCGTCGTCCCCGACGCCGATACCGTGGTGCGGCTGCTCGAGACGATCGCGCGCGATCGGCAGGGCTCCTTCCTGGTGGTGCTCAAGACCTTCGGCGATCTCCCCTCGCCGGGCCTGCTCTCCTTCCCGCGGCCGGGCTTCACCCTCGCCTTGGACTTCCCCCACCGCGGCGAGCGAACCCTGCGCCTGCTCCAGCGGCTCGACGATCTGGTGGCCGACGCCGGCGGCGCGCTCTACCCCGCCAAGGACGCCCGGATGTCGCCCGAGATGTTCGCGCTGTCCTTCCCACGGCTGCCGGCATTCCGCCCGCACGTGGATCCGGCGTTCTCCTCCAGCTTCTGGCGGCGCGTGCAGGGCGAGACCGCCGCCGCTCTCCGCAGCGGAGCGGCGTAGCCCCACCGAAGCGGGTGCCCGACGCCGCGGCCTTCGCGCTGGTCTCGAGCCGCCGGCTCCGGGTATGGATGTCTCTCGACCGGGAGGGAGCGTGAAACGGATCGCGATCTTCGGTGCCACCTCTGCCATCGCGCAGGCCTGCGCCCGCATCTGGGCGGCGCGGGGCGATGCCCTCTTTCTCGTGGGACGGAAGGCCGAGCGGCTCGAAGCCATCGCGGGGGATCTCGGCGTGCGGGGCGCCAAGAGCGTCCGGTTCGAGGCGCACGACCTCGCCGACCTCGAGGCGCACCCGGCCCTGGTCGACCACGCGTTCGAAGCCCTCGGCGGCATCGACGTGGCGCTCGTCGCCCACGGCGCGCTCGGCGATCCGGTGCTGCTCGCGCAGGACGCCGCACTCGCCGCCGAGAACATCGCGCTCAACTTCGTCAGCGCCGCCTCGCTCCTCACCTGTCTCGCCAACCGGATGGAGGCGCAGGGCGGCGGCTCGCTCGCCGTGATCTCCTCCGTGGCGGGCGACCGCGGGCGGCAGAGCAACTACGTCTACGGCTCCGCCAAGGCGGGGCTGACCGCCTTCGCCAGCGGGCTGCGCAACCGCCTGCACCGCCGCGGCGTCCACGTGCTCACCGTCAAGCCCGGCATGGTGGATACGCCCATGACCGCCCACATGAAGAAGAGCGCGCTCTTCGCCTCCCCCGAGGCCGTCGCCAAGGGCATCGTCCGCGCCATCGATCGGCGCAAGGACGTGGTCTACGTGCCGGGCTTCTGGCGCGCGATCATGTGGGTGATCCGCTCGATCCCCGAACGCGTCTTCAAGCGCCTCTCCCTCTGAGCCGCCGAGCCGCACCCAAGCGCTCGCGCGGCGAATGAGGATCGAGGACCGCATCCCCGTACGCGCGGCCGCCCTACTCCAAGGAGAGCTGCTCCAGGACCGAGGTGGAGCGCAGTTCCTTGCCGAGGACATGACGCAGGTAGGCGCGCAAGGCGCGGCGGCACTCCCGCAGCGCTCTCGCCCCCGCCTCGCCCTCGGCCACGCGAGACGGTCCGAACGGCGCGGCGCGCAACACCTCGAGCGCGCGGGGAGAGAGGGCCACGCCCTCCCCCGCGGAACCGGCGCAGCGACCACAGACGAGCCCGCCATGCGCGGGCACGAAGCGCACCTCCCCCGCGCCGTCGCCACAGCGGACACAGCCATCGAGCCGCGGGCCGAATCCCGCCTCGGCGAGCGCGCCCAGCTCGAAGGCGATGCGCTCCTCGGGGTGCGGCCCGGCCTCCGCCAGCCGGGCGAGGTGGGCCGCCAGACGGTCGAAGAGCTCCGGATGTGGCTCGCGCTCGCGGCACAGCTCGCGGCACAGCTCGGCGGCGTGCCCGGCGAGCGCGATCGCCTCGAGCGAGGCGCGCAAACCCAGGAAGGCCTCCTCGACCTCGCAAGACGCGAGCCCGAAGAGGTCCCCGCGGCGCGGGATCAGGCGCACGGAGAGGAGGTGGAAGGGAGCGAGCGCGCCGGCGAAGCGCTTCTTGGAAGCGCGCGCACCGCGCGCGAAGGCGGCCACCTTGCCGCTTTCGCGGCCGAGCAGGGTCACGATGCGATCGCTCTCGCCGTAATCGACCACCCCCAAGACGATCGCCCGATCCCGGATCTCCTCCGCCAATCCCTAGCCTCCGCCGAGCAGCCCCGCCTTGCGCGCACACTGCTCGGAGAGCTCCCCCGCCTTCAGCTCGGCGCACTGGCGGAAGGCCTTGCGCGCCTGGGCCCGATCGCCCATCTCGAGCAGCACCAGGCCCACCCGGTGGTGCGCATCGGCCACCTGGGGGCAGTGCTGGGCATAGCTACGAAAGAAGTGCAGCGCCTCGTCGAGCCGCCCCTCCTTCTCCATCACCTCGCCGAGGTTGCGGTATCCCAGGCAAAAGCCGCGGTTGAGCGAGACGGCGTCCTGCAGGTGCCGGATCCCCGCCTCCGTCTCCCCGAGCTGGATCTTGCACCAGCCCAGGTTGTTGTGGACGAGGTAGGGCTCCCGGTAGAGCAGATCCTCCTTCGCCTCCTCGAGCAGAGGGATCGCCTCGGTGCAGCGCCCCTCGTCCATCAGCACCGCGCTCAGGTTCACCTTCGCCTCGGTGTAGTCGGGCGAAAGCTCGATCGCCTTGCGGTACTGGGCGATGGCGCGCTCGTTCTGCCGGAAGGCCACGTGGTAGAGCAGGCCGTAGAGATTGCGCACCTGGGGGTTTTCCGGATCGTGCTGGACCGCGGTCTCGATCTCGGCGAGCGCACCCCGTGGATCGCCGGCGGCGAAGCTCTGCTCCGCCAGCGCCAGATGCGCTCGGGCGAGTTCGCGGTCGCGCGGGGAGACGGTGGCGCATCCGGCCACGGCCGTCGCGGCGAGGGCCACTGCGAGCATCCGCATCGTCAGAACCTCGAGAGGAAGCGCCCCAGCCGCCGCATCTGATCCCCGCCGAGCGCGGGGGCCTCGGCCGCGACGGGGCCGGGGGTGACGCGGTCGGGGAGTTCCTCGTCGCCTTCCGCTCCCACCAGTGAGGTGGCGAAGCGTTCGCGCTCCGCGCGGAAGGGGGGCAGGCGGGCGAGCATCTCCTCCTGCGAGACGCGGTCGAGGTCGGCGAAGGGGGCCTCCTCCATGATGAAGCCCATCGACTCGCAGAAGGCGATCGCCTCCTGCCGCACCTCCTCCACCTCGTGCTCCTCCACGGGCGCCGAGGCGTAGATCACCTGCTCCCGGTCGAGGTCGAGCCAGAGGCAGACGAAGACCACCACCAGATCGCCCACCTCCCGGATCGCCACCACGAAGGCCTCGGCCATCTGGCTGGCGCGGCCGGGGACGACCACGAGCGGATGGTTGACGGAGTTGGCCACGGACAACACCTGGTCCGGGCCCGCAGAGAGGTGGCGAATGGTCGGTTGGAGCTCGAACATGAGGTTCTCCCCGGCGCGAAGCCTACCACAATCGGACGGAGCCGGCCGCCGCGGGTTCAGACACCCCGGGCATCGGCCCCCCAGATCAGCTTGTGGAGCTGGATCTGCATCCGGGCGTCGAGCCCCGAATCCAAAAGCCAGCGGGCGAGATCCCGGTCGTCCACCTCGCCGAAGACGGGGGAAAAGAGGAGCGCGGCGCCGAGGCGATCCAGACCGTGGCGCCGGATCACGTCCACGGACCAGTGGAAGTCCTCCTCGCTCGCCACCACGAACTTCAGCTCGTCGCGCGGCCCGAGCGTGGAGAGCCGCGCCAAATCCTCGTCCTTGGCCACCTCGCCGGAGCCGGGCGGCTTGACGTCCACGATCTTCGCCACCTCGGGCGGCAGCGCGTCCCACGGACGCTGGCCATGCGTCTCCACCGCCACCTCGTAGCCCCGGTCGAGGAGCGCGCGGGCGAGCGCCGGCAGCTCCCGCTGCAAGAGGGGCTCGCCCCCGGTCAGGGTAACGTAGCGTGCGGGATAGGTCGCCACGCGCTCGAGGATCTCCTCGAGCGTCATGCGCGTGCCGCCAACGAAGGCGTAGGCCGTGTCGCACCACCGGCAGCGCAGGTCGCAGCCGGTGAAGCGGACGAAGACGCAGGGCCGGCCCGCCCGCGTGGTCTCCCCCTGCAGGGAGTGGAAGATCTCGGTGACGTAGAAGGCCATGGCGGCCTTCCTTAACCCCGCCGGGCGCCCCCGTCCATGGAGGAGGCCATCTGCGCGAAGGTCCGCCGCAGGTTGCGGTGCTCGCGCTGCACCTTGCGCGCGAAGTTCAGCCAGCGCTCGGGCACCTCGCCCGATTCGGCCAGGGCGCGATCCACCGCCACCGGTCCGGCGTTCCAGGCCGCGAGCGCGCGGTTCGGATCGCCGTATTTCTCATGCATCCAGGCGAGGTAGCGGATGCCCAGGCGCAGATGCACCACCATCTGCGGCTCGTCCGCCGCCTGGGGCGGCAGCTTTTCGCGCTTGGCGATCTCGCGGATGGTGATGTCCCGGAGCTGAAGCAGCCCCCGCGCGTCCGCCACCGAGACCGCCTCGGGGACGAAGCTGCTCTCCACCTCCATCACCGCGAGGACGTACAGGGGGTCGAAGCCGACCCGCCGCGCTTCCTCGACCACCACCGAGGCCACCTGGCGGCGCAGCGTGGGATCGATCGTCCCCTCCGCCCGCCGCTCCAGGAAGCGGGCGATGCGCTCGAGTTCGGGGTCGAGCGGAAGGCCGACGACCGTGGGCTCCTGGTTGGACTCCACCACGGTGGGCAACAGCGCCAGGCCGGCGAAGATCGCCGCTCCCACGATTCGTCTGGGCCACCTGGAGTGTACGCTCACCATGCACCTCCGGCCGCCCCGTACAACGAGCAGCCAGGCGCTTGCAATCCCATGTAGCGCATTATTTGATTTTTTGGAGTATCGAATTTCGCTCAGGCGAGGGACCGGATGTCGCTCTCGGCCTCGGCCTCGACCTTCTCATCCTGCGGATTTTCTTGAATTTTTCTCGCCATCCGTTCGAGGCGCCAGCTCATCATGCGCAGCTTCTCGTCCAGTTGCGCCACCTGCGCCGCCGAGGCGATGCCCACCCGCTCGAGCGCCATCGCGCCCAGCTTGGCCCATCGCTCCCGCACGGCGTTGCGCCGCTCCTCCATCCGGGCGGAGACGTCGACCAGGCGAAGCCACGCATCGGATTGCCGGATCCGCCGGGAGATCTCCTCCAGCCGCGTCTCGCCCCGGGCGTTGATCTCGGTGAGCAGGCGCTGCGCCCGCTCCTCCCAGCGCCGAGCGAGGCCGCCCATCCACGAAAGCGGAGAACGCGCGTCCAAGGGCGCCTTCGATCGATCGTTCTTCATGGGTTCCACCCGCACCGAGGAGTGGTAGATACCGCCGCCATGTTCCGACTTCTGCACGGCATCCTCTTTCTGTTCCCGCCGGAGCGCGCCCATGCGCTGGCCGCCGCCTTCCTGCGTTGGCTCGGCCGCATTCCCCGGCTCGCCGCCCGGGTGCGACGTCGCATGCATCGCGCCGATCCGCGCCTGCACGTTCGGTGCTGCGGGCTCGATTTTCCATCCCCTGTCGGGGTCGCCGCGGGATTCGACAAGGGCGACGGCCTGGCCGCGGGCCTTTTCGCGCTCGGCTTCGGCGCCGTGGAGGTCGGGACCATCACCCCGCGTCCGCAGCCGGGCAATCCCCGGCCTCGCCTCTTCCGGCTGCCGCGCCAGCGCGCCCTCATCAACCGCATGGGCTTCAACAACGCGGGCGCCGCCGCCACCGCGCGCCGCTACGCCGGGCTCCGCTTCCGTCCCGGCCCCCTGGGGTTCAACCTCGGAAAAAACAAAGACACCCCGCAGGAGGAGGCGGCGCGCGACTACCTCGATGCGTTCGAGGCGTTGAAAGACATCGGAGACTATTTCGTCGTCAACGTCTCGTCTCCGAACACGCCGGGCCTGCGCGCGCTGCAGTCGCCGGAGGCGCTGCGCGCCATCCTCCTCCCCCTCGTCGAACGCGCGGGCCGAAAGCCCGTCTTCCTCAAGCTGGCGCCCGACCTCGCCGACGAGGACGTGGACGAGATCGCCGACCTCGCCCTCTCGTGGGGCGTCGCCGGCCTGATCCTCGCCAACACGACCGTCGGGCGGCCCGGCGCCGAGGGCGAGCCCGTGGCCAAGGAGGCGGGTGGCATGAGCGGCGCTCCCCTCTTCGACCGCGCCCTCGCGCTCGTCGCCCGCACCTACGCGCGCACCGGCGGACGCCTCCCGATCGTGGGCGTGGGCGGGATCTTCGAGGCGGAGCAGGCCTACCGGATGATCCGGGCCGGTGCGACCCTCGTGCAGGCCTACACCGGCTTCATCTACCGGGGCCCCGGCTTCGCACGTAGCCTCGAGCGCGGCCTGCTCGCCCTCCTCGAGCGCGACGGCCTCTCGAGCATCCGCGACGCCGTCGGCCTCGATGCCGAGCGGCTCACGGCAGGCTCCGGTCCATGATCAGGGCGTCCTCGCCGTCCGCATAGTAGTTGCGGCGCCGCCCCACCGTGCGAAAGCCCAGGCCACGATACAGCTCGATGGCGGCGTGGTTGCTCACCCGCACCTCGAGCGTGGCCAGGACGAAGCCCTGCCTCCCCGCGCGCTCGAGCAGCTCGCCGAGGAGCAGCCGCGCGATGCCGCGCCGGCGCCGCTCGGGGCAGACCGCCACGTTGAGGATGTGGAGCTCGTCGAGGATCATCCAGGCGATGACGAAGCCCACGACCGTCTCGCCCTCGCTGATCGCCAATAGGAGCGAGTGGTCCTGGCGCATCTCCCGGGTGACGAGTTCCGGCGACCACGGGTGGTCGAACGAGCGCGCCTCCAGGTCGAGCACCTGGGGGAGGTGCTCCGGCTTGACCACGTGGATCCAGTAGCCGCCGCGCGGGATCCGTTCCTCGGGGTGGACGAGAACCATCGGCGGACTCAATCCTCGAACCGGTGGAGGATGCGGACACCGGCGCGGCTGCGCAGGCTGCGCACCAGGTTCGCCACCAGATCCTCCCGTCGCTCCTTCTCGAGCTGGGCCCGGATCAGCGGCTTGGCCTCTTCGAAGGCCATGCCCCCGAGCTGGTCCTTGCGCTGCGCATAGGCGCTGGCCACCTCGCCGTCCGTCACCGCCCCGGCGAGGCGGATGCGCGACTCGATGTAGCGGCCGACCACGAGCCGCCGCCGCGCCACGCGCAAGACCTCCGCCCGCCCGATGTCGTGCCGTCGCAAAAAGTCTTCGAAGGCCGCCTCGGAACCGAAGCGCTGCACGAGCGCCTCCACCTCGCGCTGGATCTCCGCCGCGTCCACCTGGGCGATGTCGAGCTGCTCCGCCTCGTCGAGGATGAGGTGTTCCGACAGCAGCCAGTCGAGCGCGGCGGCCCAGAGCTCGGCCGGCGGCTCGCCCTCCGCCGCCTCCGGTCCCGCCCGCACGACCAGCGCCAGCCGCACCTCCCGCTCCAGATCCGAGAGGGTGATCACTTGCTGCGTCCCGTCGGTCGCCGTGGTGAAGACCGCCACCACCCGGTCGAGGAGGACCGGCTCGGCCGCGGCGGGAAGGGCGAGGAGGAGAGCGAGGAGCAGCACGCGCGGGCGCATGATCCTTTGCATGGTAGGACGAGGGCCGAGAGCCCGCAATTGACGAGCCCGACCGGCTGGTTACCTTCGCTCGGACATGGCGGAAAGCAACGATCTGTACGCACGACTCGGAGTCTCGCGCACCGCCTCCGCCGAGGAGATCAAGAAGGCCTACCGCCGCCTCGCCCGCAAGTACCACCCCGACGTCAACCCGGGGGACAAGGAGGCCGAGGAGAAGTTCAAGGAGATCAGCTTCGCCTTCGACATCCTCTCCGATCCGAAAAAGCGCGCCCTCTACGACGAGATGGGCATGGACGCCGCGAAGATCGGCTGGGATCCGGAGAAGGCGGAAGCCTGGAGGCAGTGGCGCCGCGGCCGGGAGGCGTCGCCGGGCGGAGGCGTGGGCTTCGAGGGCTTCCACGTCGACTTCGGCGACATCTTCGGGGACATCTTCGGCGAGATCTTCCGGCAGGCGCGCGGCCATGCCCCGGCCGGACCGCAGCCCGGCGCCGACCTGCGCACCACCCTCGAGATCGACCTCGCGGACGCGGTGCGCGGCGCGACCCGCGTCCTGGAGGTGGAGCGCCCTTCCACCTGCCCTCGCTGCGCGGGCACGGGCCGCGACGATCCGCAGCCGCGGACCTGCTCGGCCTGCGGCGGCGCGGGCCGGGTGCGGACCACGCAGGGGAACGTCTCCTTCAGCGGCACCTGCCCCGTCTGCCGCGGCACGGGCGTCGAACCCGGTCCCGCCTGCACGCGCTGCGGCGGCAGCGGCGTCGTCCCCGCCACGTCGCGGCTGGAGGTGCGGATCCCCGCCGGCATCGACGACGGCGGCGTAGTACGCCTCGCCGGCCAGGGGGCCGCCGGCCGCCAGGGCGGGCCGCCGGGCGACCTCTACGTGGAGGTGCGGGTGCGCCCCCATCCGGTCTACCGCCGGGAGGGTGACGACCTGCACGTGCGCCTCCCGCTCACGGTGGAAGAGGCGATCGCCGGCGCCACCATCCAGCTCCCCACCTTCGACGGCACGGTCGAACTCAAGGTTCCGCCCGGCACGCAGAGCGGCAGCCGCCTCCGCCTGCGGGGCCAGGGAGTCCCCCACCTGCGCGGTGCGGGTCGGGGCGACCTCTACGCCGAGGTGCGGGTGCAGGTGCCCACCGGGAAGGAAGCCGAGCGGCTCGCCCGGGAGATGGGCAAGCTGTACCCGGAGGACGTGCGCAGCGGCCTGCGGGTATGATTTCGGGCCGTCGGAGGCCGAGCGGCTCGTTGCAGGAGCGAACGTGAGTCGGTATTACCGCCGGGCGGAAGTCATCGAGCTGCTGTCGTTGCGCGAGGACTTTTTGGACGACCTCCTGCGGGAGACGAGCCTCTTCGAGGAGGTCGAGGGCGCCTTCTCCGCCGACGACGTGGAGAGGATCTGGATCGCCCATCGGCTCGAGGAGGATCTCGGCCTCGACTGGGCCGCGATCGAGGTGGTCGTGCGCATGCGGGAGAGGATGATCGCCGAGCGGCGGCAGCTCCTCGCGGTGATCGAAGCGCTTCGACGCAGGCTGATGCAGGCAGAAAAGGAGCGTTGAATTGGGCATCTTGGATCTGTTCGTCTCGCGGGAGAAGCGGGAGGCGAAGCGCATTCGAGACCTCGCCAAGCGCGCGCAGGAGAAGTACGGCGACCCCGCGCTGCGCACGCGCGCCCTCGAGGGGCTGCGGGACATCGGCACCCCGGAAGCGATCTCGGCCCTCCTTCAGCGCTTCACCGTGCGCACCGAGCCGGGAATCACGGACGCGGAGGAGAAGGAGTACACGCTCGAGATCTTGCAGGGTTTCGGCGACCGCGCCGTCGAGCCGGTGATCGAATTCCTCGAGCGCTCGGAGAGCGGGATCTCCTGGGCGGTGCGCTGCCTGCAGTCCTTGGTGGACCGCGGGCGGCTCGTGGACGCGCTCTGCCGCATCCTCGAGCGCCTCGCCGCGCAGTACGCCCGCGCCCCCGACAAGAAGGTGACGCTGCTCAAGCTCCTCGGTGAACAGGACGACGAGCGCGTCGCCGAGACCGCCGCCCTCTTCCTCGACGATCCTTCCGACGACGTGCGCATGGCCGCGCTCTCCACCATCCGGGCGCGCCAGGCGCGCGAGATCGCCCCGCAGATCGTCGAATGCCTCCTCTCCGCGGAGTCCCCCCGCGTTCGCTCCGCCTGCGCCGAGGTGCTCGCGGAGTTCGGCACCGAACTCGGCGAGAGGGCCGAGCCAGTCCGCGCCGCGCTGCCGGATGGTTTCCAGGTGGACAAAAGCGGCGTGCTGCGGCGGGCCTGAGCCCCGCGGCGCTTGCTTTTTGCCCGCCCGGCCGCGCAAACTGCGCCCACGCACGAAGGGGGAATCGGAGACCGAGAGATGGACCTCTCGATTGCGGGCGCGATCCGCGCGATCGCCTCGGAGGCGAACGCGCCCCAAGCCCTGAAGAAGACCCTCTGCGTGGCGGAGAAGAGGCTGCGCGCGCGCACCGCCTTCGTGGCGGTGTACGAACCGGCCTCGGCCCGGCTCAACGTGACCGTCACCCGCGGCCGTTCCGATCCGCGCGTCAAGGCGGTCCTGCCCGGCGAAGGTCCCGTCGGCCGCGCGTACGCCGCGAAGACCATCGTGCAAGAAGACGGCCTCGTGGCCGTGCCGATGCTCGCCGAGGGCAATGCCGTCGGCGTCCTCGTCGCCTTGGGCGGCCCCGTGCTGCGCGAGCCGTTGCCCGCCGCGGAGCGGGAGGTCCTCGCGGCGATCGCGCAGACGGCGGGCATGGCGGTGGCCCTCGCCCAGATCCGCGAATTGGCGGATCGCCGCGGCCGCGACCTGCGCCTCATCGGCGAGCGGCTCGAAGACCGCGACCGGCTGCGCGACGCGGTCCTCTCCCACCTCTCGCACGAGCTGCGCACCCCCCTGACCACCATCAAGCTGTATCTGGACATGCTCCAGTCGGTGAAGCTCGGGGCGCTCGCCGAGAGGCAAGCCAACGCCGTCGCCGTCTGCCAGCGCAACGCCGATCGCCTGCTCCGGCTGATCAACGATCTTCTCCTCGCCGCCCGCCTCGACGCCGGGCAGATGGCGCTCGATCCCCGCCCCCTCGGCTTGCGCTCGGTCCTCTCCGAGGCCCTCGCCCTCCTCGAGGACGATCTGCGCGCGGCGGGCATCGAGCACGAGGTCGACGCGCCGGAGGGCGAGGTCTTCGTGCGCGGCAATCGCGACCGATTGGTCGAGGCCTTCATGCACTTCATCGAGCGGGGCCTCGGCCCCGAGCGGGAAGGGGGCGTCCTGCGCGCCACCATCCGCCCGGTCGAGCGCAAGGGGAGCCTCCGCCTCGTCCACGTGGGCCTGCAGCTTCCGCAGACCGAGCTGGATCAGCTCTTCGCGGCCTTCCGACCCGACGGCGGCCGCTCCAACCTCGGCCTGAACATCGCGCGGCAGGTCGTCCACCTGCACGGCGGCAGCGTCCAGGCGGGGAACGGCTCCGAAGGGCTCTGGTTCGAGATCGCCTTCCCTCTCTACGCCGGCGCGGTCGCCACCGGGGCCCGCAGCCCCGGGCCCCGAACGGGCGAGATCCTCGTGGTGGAGGACGACGACGATTGCCGCAACGGGCTCGTGGAGTACCTTACCGCCGAGGGCTTCGCCGTCCGGGCATTCTCTGATGGGCGCGCGGCGTTGAACCGTATTCGGGAAGAGCCGCCCGCGCTGCTCTTGCTCGATCTGCGCATCCCGGGCGTGGACGGCGCGCGGCTCATCGAGATGGTGCGCGCGGGTGCCGGGCCAGCCACCCCCATCTACGTCATCTCGGGCGCCATCGACGACGGACTGGGACAGGAGGAAGCATGGGGCGCCAAGGTGGACGGCGTCTTCGAGAAGCCGATCAACTTCCCGTACCTGCTCGAGAGGGTGAGGGAGTACGTGGCGCCGGCATGACCGCCCTCCGCTCCGACGCGGGCTCCGTCACGGCCCGCTTCGGCCCCATCACGCGGCGGCTCTTTCGCCGCTTCTTCGATCCGGTCGACTTTCCGGAGCAGGCGCAGGAACACATCGCCGAACTCGGCCAAAAGGGCGCGCTCGTCTACGTGATGCGCTCCGCCGGCGTGCTCTACTACCTCTACTTCGTCTGGGCCTTCGCGCGGCGGCGGCTTCCCCTGCCCACCGCGGTCGTCGGCTTTCCGCGCATCCTGCACCGCCTCTTGGCCTTCCTCGTCGGCCTTCCGGCACACACCGGCACGGCCGGCGCGATCCAGGCCCTCGAGGCGGGTGAGTCGGTGATGGTCTTTCTGCGGCGTCCGGCCTTTCTGCGCTCGAAGGGCACGCCGCTCGAAGATCCCTTCCCCGCGCTGATCGCCCTGCAGCGGCGGCTCGAGCGGCCGATCTTCGTCCTGCCGCAGATCCTGATCTTCAAGCGGGCGCCGGTGCGCCTGCGGCCCGGCCTGCGCGACGTGGTCCTCGGCTCCGCCGAGGTGCCGGGGATCTTCCACACGCTGATCTCCTTCCTCTCCAACTACAAGCGCTCGGTGGTGAAGGTCGGCCTGCCCATCGACCTGCGAAAGGCCATCGAGCGCGAGGGGGACGCGCCGGACGCCATCGTCGCCCGCAAGGTGCGCGGGAGCCTCGCCGTGGGCATCGGCCGCGAGCTGCGCGCCGTGGTCGGCCCGCCGCTCAAGGATCCGCGGCGGACGATCGAGGAGACGATGCGCGACCGCACCCTGCGCGCCGAGCTCGAGCGCGAGGCGCGGCGCAGCGGACGGCCCCTCCCCCAGATCGAGAAGGAGGCGCGCAAGGCCATCGAGGAGATCGCCGCCAAGTACTCCCCCGCCATCCTCGACGGCGCCAACACCGTCGGACGCTGGCTCTTCGCGCGGCTCTACGACGGGCTGCACGTGGACGAGGAGGGGCTGCGTCGCGCCGCCGAGGCGAGCAAGCGCGCGCCGCTCGTGCTCTGCCCCACGCACCGCAGCCACATGGACTACATCGCCCTCACCCACGTGATGTGGGAGCGCGGCATGACCCCGCCGCTCGTGGCCGCGGGCGCCAACCTCGCCTTCTGGCCGGCGGGGCCCTTCTTGCGCCGCGCCGGGGCCTTTTTCATCCGCCGGGGCTTTCGCGGCGACAAGGTCTACGCGGCCGTGCTCGCGGCCTACATCCGCAAGCTGATCCGCGACGGCTACACCCAGGAGTTCTATCCGGAGGGCGGCCGCACCCGCACCGGCCGGCTCCTCGAACCCAAGCTCGGCCTGCTCGGCATGCAGGTGGACGCGTGGCTCGCCGGTGCGCGCCCCGACCTCTACTTCGTGCCGATGGCCATCGACTACGCGCGGCTCATCGAGGCGGAGGCCTACAGCCGCGAGCTGGCGGGCGGCGAGAAGGTGCGCGAAAGCGCGCGCGAACTCCTCAAGACCACGAAGGTGCTCACCCGGCGCTGGGGCACCATCCACGTGCAGGTGGACGAGCCCATCTCCCTGCGGGAGTTCACCCAGAAGCTCGGCTTCGATCCGGACGCGCTCACGCCGCCACAGAAGAAGGCGCTTCTGCGCGCGCTCGGTCGACGCATCGCCTGGGGCATGGGCAAGGTGCAGACGCTCACCTCCCCCGCCCTCGTGGCGGCCGCCCTCCTCGGGGGCCGCCGCGAGGCCGAGACGGTGGCGACGCTGCGCGAGCGCGTCGCGCTCCTCCACCGGATGGCCGCGGCGAAGGGGCGGCGCTTCGCCCCCGAGGTGCAGGACCCGGCGCCCGACGAGCTGGACGTCGCCATCCAAGGCGCGTTGCAGGGCTTCGTGAAGGACCAGCTCGTCGATGCCCAGCCGATCGGCCGCGAGGTCTTCTACCGGCAGCGGCGCGCGGCGGCGACGGCGCTGGCCTTCTACCGCAACAACATCTCGTCCCACTTCGGCTACGAGAGCCTGCTCGCCACGGTGCTCCTCGCCCGGCCGGAGCTGCGGATCGAGATCGACGAGGCGGTGCGCGCGGTCGAGGATCTCCTCGTCCGCCTGGAGGGCAACGTGCTGCTCGAGCCCGAACGGCCTCTCGGAGACTGCCTCGAGGAGGCGGTCGATCGCCTGGAGGCGGAAGGGCTCGTCGCGCGGGAGGGGACCTCCGTCCGCGCGGTGCGTCCGCTGTGGGGGCTCTCGCTCTTGCGCGGTTTCGTGCGCGACATCGTCGAGGCCCACCTCATCACCCTCACCGCCACCGAGCGCCTGGCCGAAGGACCGATGGAGCGCAAGGACTTCTTGCGCCACTGCTTCGACACCGGCCGGAGACTGCTCGCCGCCGGCCGACTCCGCTGCCAGGAGAGCCTGAGCAAGCTCGCGTTCGAGCAGGCGATCGCGTGGCTGTCGCGCAACGAGCTGCTCGCCACCACCGAGGGCGGCAAGCTCGCCCTCGCGGGCGAGCTGGAGGAGAAGGAAGCGCGCGAGGCGCGTGCCCAGGCGCTGCTCGACCTCCTCCGCGAACCGTAGCGGTGCCGCTGCGGACGGTCACCAGGGCACGGGCTTCGAGTCGGTTCCGCCGTCCGGATGATGGACGCAACCGCCGCCCGGGGCGGCCTCGCCGCGGGCCGGCGCGATCGCGATCGCCCGTCCATCGTATTGCGCCCAGCGGCGCTCTCGCTCACCGGGGGAAGGCTCGAAGGCTTGGCGGGTGGCGTCCTAGGTGGGATCGCGCTCCGCGAGCATGCGGCGGAAGGGGGCGGCCATCTGCTCGCGCGACAGGCGCACGCCCTCCGGCATGCTGCGCGCGAGCAGCGCGGCGGCGCCGAGCGAGGCGGCGCTCAGCGGCACGGCGGCGATCAGATCGATGCCGTAGTGGAAGCGGCCGGCCAGCGTGCCGAGGATGAGGCAGACGAGCACCGGCAGGGCGAACCAGAAAAAGCGCCGGGCGTGCCGCCAGGAAAAGCCCAGCACGAGCAGGGAGATGCCCGTGTGGCCGGAGGGGAAGCAGTCGCGCGCCAGCGGCGATGCCTGGAAGAGCAGGTCGAGTTGGCTCGCCCAGAGGATCCCCGCCACCGGCCCGTCGAAGTAAGCCGCCTGGTAGTACCGCGGCCCCATGGCCGGCACGAAGGCGTAGAAGGCGTAGTTGACGGCGTAGAAGATGACGAGCGCCGTCACCCACTCGTCGAACTGCGCCTCCTTGCCCCGCGCCCAGAGCAAAAGGCCGAGCAGGACCGGCCAGAAGAAATAGGTGAAGTACGCCCCGAGCAGGATGTCGTTGAGCAGCGGCGGGAAGTTCTGGTCCATCCAGATGGAGAGCTGGACACCGAAGATCCGCTGATCGATGGCGGCGAGCTCCGCGTCCCGGATGGGAAGCCCCACCGCGTCCAGGATGGGATTGAGCTTCAAGTAGAAGAGGACGACGTAGGCGATGGGGCTGAAGTCCGCCACCATCCGCAAGAGGCGGCTCGTAGGGAAGCGGGCCTGCACGGAGCGCAACGCCAGGGGGCCGGCCGCCACCATGGCGTACACGAGAGCCGCACTTTCCCAGTGGGCAACCCTTTCCCGGCTCCAGAGGAGGACGGACAGGGCCAGTGCGGCGGCGACCGTGACGATGAGCTCCCAGGGGCGGACGACGAGCCCACTTTCCTGTGCTTCGGACAAGCCGACGTCCGGCTCGCGAGCAGGGGGGGCCAGGGCTTCCCGCTTCACTGCCACCACACCTCGACGTGATATCCGCCGCATGCCGCACCTGGCGGGGCGAGTGAACGACGGCTTCTACGCCACGCCTACGGGACCGTCAAGATCCAGACCCTGGACAGATCATGGGGCCGCCCCGCACCGGGGTCCAGAGCGGGGGCCGGCGAGGATGCGCACGCCTGGCGGGCGAGTTGACATTTGACCAGCCGGCCGGTATTCGGGCGGTTCCCCAAACCGGGTACCTACCCCGGTGCGGTCCATGCCCGTGCTGGCTGCAGGGTTCGAGGCGGAGGGCACAATGGCCGACGTATTTACCAAGGCGTACGAGTGGCGCGAGCTCAAGGTCTCTCGTGCGACCGGACTGTACCCCTACTTCAAGCCCATTGAGTCCACCGACGGCACCGAGGTCGTCATCGGCGGCCGGCGCGTGATCATGGTCGGCTCGAACAACTACCTCGGCCTGAGCCTCGACCCGCGCGTCAAGGAAGCCGCCATCCGCGCCGTCGAGAAGTACGGCACCACCTGCTCCGGCTCCCGTCTCCTGAACGGCACCCTCGATCTGCACGTGGAGCTGGAGGAGCGCCTCGCGCGGTTTTTGCGCAAGGAGAAGGCGCTCTGCTTCTCCACCGGCTTCACGACCAACCTCGGCACCCTCTCCGCCCTCCTCGACCGCAAGGATTGGGTCTTCTCCGACCGACTGAACCACGCCTCCATCGTGGAGGGCATCCGCAGCTCCTTCGGTGAGCACAAGCGCTACCGCCACAACGACATGGCGGACCTGGAGCGCCTGCTCAAGTCGGCCCCCAAGGAGGTCGGCAAGCTCGTCGTCACCGACGGCGTCTTCTCCATGGAGGGCGACTTCGCCGACCTGCGGGGCATCGTGGAGCTCAAGGAGAAGTACGGCGCCCGCGTGATGGTCGACGAGGCCCACGGCCTGGGCGTGCTCGGCGCGCACGGCCGCGGCCTCTGCGAGCACCTCGGCGTGGAGGACCAGATCGACCTGGTCATGGGCACCTTCTCCAAGTCCTTCGGCTCGCTCGGCGGCGTCATCGCCGGCCCGAAGGAAGTGATCGAGTGGATCCAGCACCGCGCCCGGTCGATGGTCTTCCAGGCCTCGATGACGCCCGCCGCGGTGGCGGCCGCCCTCGCCTCACTGGAGATCATCGAGAAGGAGCCCGAGCGGCGCGAGCGCCTGTGGCGGATCGCCAACAAGATGCGCAGCGCCTTCCGCCTCCTCGGCTACGACACCGGCGTGTCGGACGGCCCGGTGGTGCCGGTCCTCATCGGCGATCAGATCAAGTGCTTCCGCCTGTGGAAGGCGCTCTACGAGAACGGCGTCTTCGCCAACCCGGTGATCCCGCCCGCCGTGGAGCCCGGCATGTCGCTGATGCGGACCTCGTACATGTCGATCCACACCGACGAGCAGCTCAATCGCGTCATCGAGCAGTTCGAGCTCCTCGGCAAGAAGTTCAAGGTCATCCCCGAGGACGCGCCCACCGCGGCCGAGGTCATCGACAAAGTCGGCTCGATCGACGACCGCACGGTGGAGGCGCCGCGCTTCGTCGCGTCGACCTACACGACGCGGCCGGCGGCGGCCCGCAACGGCGCCCGCGCCTCCGGCTTCGCCCAGCGCGTCTTCGACATGGTCGAGTCCGCCACCTGGCGTGCGGCGAACTTCCAGATCCCCTCGCGCGAACGGCTCGAGAAGCTGGTGCAGGAGTCTCTGAGCGACGTGACCGGCGCGGTCATCGAGCGCACCTACAAGCTGATGGAGCTCGCCAGCCGCGCTCGGGGCGCGAGGCGGATGTCGTACGACGACGAATGATCCAGGCCCTCGCCCCGGAGATCCCCCATGTCCGAGCTCGCATCTGAGGCCAGCCCCACGGAGAGCGCCACCGGCGCCTCCCCCGTCGAACGTCCGGCTCCCCGCGCCGGCTCTTGCGTGCGGGTGGAGCTGGTGACGACGCCCGAGGACCTCGACACCTTCATCCGGCTCCCCGAGCGCCTCTACGCGGGCGATCCCAACTTCGTGCCGCCGCTGTACATGGAGCGGCGCGACTTCCTCGATCCGAAGAAGAACCCCTTCTTCGAGCACGCGGACGTCGCGCTCTTCCTCGCGCGCGAGGGGAACCGGGTGGTCGGACGCATCGCGGCGAGCATCGACCGCAATTACAACGCCTTCCACGACGTGAAGGTCGGCTGGTTCGGGATGTACGAGGCCGAGGACGACGATGCGATCGCCGAGGCCCTCTTCTCCGAGGCGCGCAAATGGGTGCGCGCCCGCGGGATGACGCAGATCCTCGGACCGGCGAACTTCACCTCCAACCACGACTGGGGGCTTCTGGTCGAAGGCTTCGACGCGCCGCCCGTGGTGATGATGCCGTACAACCCCCGGTATTACGTGCGGCACTTCGAGGAGGTGATGGGCCTTTCCAAGGCCAAGGATCTCTGGGCCTTCTGGATGCCCGCCAACGTCGATCCCCCGGAGAAGGTGGTGCGCATCGCCGAGAAGGTGCGCGCCAAGGAGGGGATCGTGGTGCGCCCGATCAACCTCCGCGACTTCGATGCGGAGGTGGCGCGCATCAAGGAGATCTACAACTCGGCCTGGGAGAAGAACTGGGGATTCGTCCCGGTCACGGACAAGGAGTTCAACCACATCGCCAAGGACATGAAGACCCTGGCGGTGCCGGACCTCCTCCTCATCGCCGAGGTCAAGGGCGAGCCGGTCGCCTTCAGCATGACGATTCCCGACCTCAACCAGGCTCTGGCGAAGGTCGGCGGCCGGCTCACCACCTTCGGCATCCCCATCGGCCTGGTCAAACTCCTCTGGTACATGCGCAAGATCAACCGCGCGCGGCTCATCACGCTCGGTGTGAAGGAGCCCTACCGCAAGCGCGGGATCGACGCCATCCTCTACCTCGACACGCTGCGGGCCGCCCGCAAGCTCGGCTACCTCGGGGGCGAGATCTCCTGGACCCTCGAGGACAACGTCCTGGTGAACCGCTCCATCGAGATGATGGGAGGGAAGCGGTACAAGACGTACCGGATCTACCAGGCGGAGGTTTGAGCAGGTGAAGGTTCTGCTGACCGGGGCCACCGGCTTCGTCGGTCCCCAGACCGCCAAGGCCCTCGCCGACGCCGGCCATTCCGTCCGCGCCCTCGTCCGGGAGACCTCCGACCGCAGCGCCCTCGAGGCCCTCGGCATCGACATCGAGTACGCCATCGGCGACGTCTGCAGCGAGGGTCCGCTCGCGGAGGCGCTCGACGGCGTGGACGCGGTCGTCCACCTCGCCGGCACCACCAAGTGCGTCCGCCGCGAGGACTACTACCGCGTCAACGCCTACGGTTCGAGGCTGCTCGCCGAGCTGGCCGTGGCCAAGGGCGTATCCCGCTTCGTGCACTGTTCCACGCTGGCGGTGGCGGGTCCGATGGCCAACGGGCGCCCCGTGACCGAGGACGATCCGCCCTCCCCGGTCTCCGAATACGGCAAGTCCAAGCTCGCCGGCGAGGAGGCGGTGCGGCGCCACGGCGCGCGGATGGAGGTGACCATCGTCCGCCCGCCGATCGTCTACGGGCCGCGCGACCGCGACTTCTTCGAGGTCTTCAAGATGGCCGCCCGCGGCCTCGGCATCCGGCCGGGCCTCTTGGAAGCGAAGAAGTACTCCATCATCCACGTGGAAGACCTCGGCCGGAGCCTCGCGCTCGCGCTGGACAAAGGGCGCAGCGTGAAGGGGATGGAGGGGAGCGAAGGCGTCTACTACGTCTCCGATGGCGACGTGCATCGCTGGGACGAGCTCATCCGGAAGGCCGCTTCCGCCCTCGGCAAGGAGAACGCCGTGGTCTTGCCCGTCCCCGAGGCCCTCGCCTGGCCCCTCGGCCTGTGGTCCGACTTGGCCGCCCGCCTCACCGGCAAGCCGCAGATCGTTTCCGTGGACAAGGTCCGCGAGTCCTTCGGCCCCGGCTTCGCCTGCTCCATCGAGCGCGCCCAGAACGAGCTGGGCTACGCGCCCGCCTGGCCGGTCGACAAGGGGATGGAGCACACGGCTCGCTGGTACCTCGACAACGAGTGGCTCTAGGCCGGGCCTCGCGGGCCAAGCTGCGGCCGACCGGCGCATGCGAGAAAGCCCCTGAGGCCCATGGCCCCCGGGGCTTTCTCACCCAGGACGCAGCGCGCCTTACTTGGCGGCGGTCTCCTCCTTGGCGGCCTGGCGGATCAGCTCGACGTCGATGAGGAGGTCGACGTCCTCGCCGACCATCATCCCGCCGGCCTCGAGGATCTGGTTCCAGTTCAGGCCGAAGTCCTTGCGGTTGATCTTGCCCTTGGCGGTGGCGCCGAGGCGGACGTTGCCCCAGGGATCCTTGATCTCCTGGTCGAGGCCCTCCACCTCGAGCACGACTTCCTTGGTCACGCCGCGGATGGTGAGATCACCCTTCACGTCGAACTTGCCCTTTCCCTTGGCCTTCACGCTCTTGGACTTGAAGGTCAGCGTGGGGTGGTTGGCGACGTCGAAGAAGTCGGGGCTGCGCAGGTGGTCGTCGCGCTTCGGCTCGCGGGTGTCGATGGAGGCGGCATCGATTTTCGCCTCGATGGTCATCTTCTCGGGCGCCTTCGGATCGAAGTTCACCGTGCCCTCGAACTTCTTGAAGGTGCCGCGGACCTTCGTGACCATCAGGTGCCGAACCGAGAAACCCACCGTCGAGTGGGAGGGGTCGACCACGTAGTCGGCCGCGAAGGCGGCGCCCGGGAGGGCGATGCCAAAGGCTGCCAGGAGGGACAGTCCGAACTTCCTCATGAGCTTTCTCCTTCCATGCGGCGGGGACCCCGCCGAAGACCGCGTCGGGCCCGAAGCCCGAATGCGGATCCTTAGAAGCGCGGACGGACGAAAGGTTTCGCACCATGCGACGAGGCGCCCCGGAGGTTCATCCTCCGGCGGCGCCTCGT
>DATGOH010000173.1:0-2921 GCA_035306165.1 Ferdinandcohnia sp. | reverse complement strand
GCGGCCTCGTCGTCGCCTACTTCTGGCTCTTCGTCCCCGACGCGGTCCGCTCCACCCTCGACATGAGCTGGCGCCTGTTGCGCCCCAGCATCCCCTTGCGGCCGGGCATCGTCGCCGTCGACGTGCCCCTCGGCGATCCGGTGGAGATCCTCTTTCTCATCAACCACATCACGCTGACGCCGGGGCAGTTCGTGGTCGATTACGACCTGCAGCGGGGGCGGCTGTACGTGCACGCCGTCGACGCTTCGGATCCCGTGCGCATCCGGCGCGGGATCCAGGACCTCCATCGGCGGGGACGGAGGTTGATCGGATGAGTGGCTGGGCGACGACCTACCTCTGGGGCGCGTTCTGGGTGGTCGCCGTGCTCGCGGCGGCCTGCTTTCTGGTGGTGGCGCTCGGGCCCAAGAAGCTCGACCGCGTCCTCGCCACCGACATGGCCCTCATCCTGGTGGCCGTGGATCTCGGCCTCTTCTCCGCCCTCGACGAGTCGGCGTTCTACATGGACACCGCACTGCTCATCGCCATCATCTCCTACTTGGTGACCGTGGTGTTGGCGCGCCAGCTCGAGTCCGGGGAGGTGCTCCGGTGATCGCCGAGTACGTGGGTGCCTGGCTCGTCGGCGCGGGCATCGTCTTTTCCGCCCTCGGGGTCTTCGGCCTCTACCGCATGCCGGACATCTACACGCGCATCCACGCGGGGGCGAAGGTGATCGCGATCGGCTCCGCCTTCAGCCTGCTCGGCGTCGCCTTCCTCTCCGATCTGGAGACGGCGATCCGCGCGATCGCGGTGGTCGCCTTCATCTATCTGACCACGCCCATCGCCACCCAGGCCACAGGGCGATCCGCCCACCGGCGGGGCGAGACCATGGTCGCCGTGATCGACGAGCTGCGGGAGGATCGACGGTCTTGAGTCGGCCGCCCCGATGAGCGACAAGCGCCGCGGAGGCAAAGATGGCAGCTGCGGACAGGAGAGCGAGGCTCGAGGTGGCGATGGCTGCGGCGCGCGAGGCGGGCCGCATCCTCGCCGAGCGCTTCCACCGGAAGAGGACGGTCGCGCACAAGGGCGCGATCGACCTTGTCACGGACGCGGACACCGCCGCCGAGGAGGCGATCCTCCGCGTCATCCGCGAGCGCTTCCCCGACCACGCCATCCTCGCCGAGGAATCCGGTGCGCAAGGGACGTCCGACATCCGTTGGATCGTCGATCCCCTCGACGGGACCACCAACTACGCCCACGGCGTGCCGCAGTTCGCGGTGACCATCGGCTGCGAAGCCGAGGGCGTGGTGGACGTGGGCGTGATCTACGACCCGATGCGCGACGAGCTCTTCTGGGCAGTGCGCGGCGAGGGCGCGTTCCTCAACGGCGAGCCCATCGGTGTCTCCTCCACGGCGCGTCTGGAGGACGCCATCCTCTGCACGGGCTTTCCCTACTGGATCCACGAGAACTTCGAGAAGCCGCTCGCCCTCTTCGGCGCCTACCTGCGCAGGGTGCAGGCGGTCCGCCGCTACGGCGCCGCCGCGATCGACCTCGCGTGGCTCGCCTGCGGCCGCTTCGACGGCTTCTTCGAACTCGGGCTCAAGCCGTGGGACGTCGCGGCCGGGGTGCTGCTCATCGAGGAGGCGGGCGGCGTGGTCACCCACCTCGACGGATCTCCCATGCGACTGGACGGGGGCCAGATCCTGGCGGCCCCGCCGCGGCTGCACCCGGCGCTACTGGAAATCGCGCGGGAGATCGGCCCCGTACCGCTCGGCCCCGCGCGCTGAGTAGGCGGCGCGCTGGGACACCTTCACGCCCGTGCCGAGCCGATAGACGAGCTTGCCGCCGAGGTAGGCCGAGGCGAAGGCGCACGCGCAGCCGAGCGCGGAGAGCAGGCGTCCCGAGCCCCGGCCCGAGCGGCGCTGTGCGAGCGAGGCGATCTGCAGCCCGAGACCCACCGCGTTCAGGGCGGCGTGCACCACACCGACGCGCTGCGCCTTGCCCTCGGTCTCCGACCAATCGGCCAACCCCGTGACCGCGGCGCCGATGGCACCGACCACGCCCACCGCCACCGAGGCCTGCGCCGCCCGCGCGAGTTCCCGCGACCCGCCGAGGGATGCGAGGTCGAAGACGAGGCCGGCGGTCCAGGCGCCGATGGGCAGGTCGGTGAGCGCAGGATGGAGCGGATGGCCGAGGAACTCGCCCCGCAGGACGCTGCGCACCGTCGCGCCGGCCCCCTGCCCGAACAGGCCGCGCACGCCTTCCTGCAAGGGGTCACTCAGATTCTCCAGCCGCCGGTTCTCCTCGATCCGCTCGACCCATGCGTCGGCCCGACCGTTCCCCATCTCGTGCGGTCGCATCGCACCCCCCTCCTCCGCCCCACTGAAACGATGGGCCGGGAAGCGATCTTCAATTTGGAGGCGCGGCGCGCCGGATCCAGTCCCCCGCCTACGGCGCGTCGTGCCAATGCCCGTGCTCGGGCGACCAGACCTTGCCCGGAGGCGGCTCGCCGGGAGGCTGCGGGACGGGGGTGCCCGATGGGACCTCGCGGCCGTCGACGGTGTGCCAGTGGCCGTGCTCCTCGGACCACACCAAACGGCCGGCGTCCAGGCCGTCGGACTGCGCGAACTCCACCACCGCGCTCACCAGCGCCACGAGGAGGACGAGGCCGACGACGAGGAGGCCGAAGACCGAGCGATCCGAGGTCTCCTTCGACCCCGGCCGACCGTGACAGTTCTTGAATTTCCTTCCGCTGCCGCAGTGGCAGGGGTCGTTCCTTCCCAGCTTCATCCGCGTTCCCTCGATCGGAGGCGGCGCATCATAGCCGATGCGCCCCCGGCGTGCCCGGACCGGGCGCCCTGCATAGGTTGTTGGCGAGAGCCCGAAAATGGTCCAATCGCGCAGGATTCGGTACGCCCTCGTCGGAGCCGGCAACATCGCGCAGG
>DATGOH010000172.1:0-21316 GCA_035306165.1 Ferdinandcohnia sp. | reverse complement strand
CTGCGCCAGGACTCCTCCTAGGATCGGCAAGGGCACGTTCTCACCCCTTTCGTGTTCGAACCGCGTTCCAAAAATGCATGGCGTTATACGACAGGCGCCATGGGCCGGCAAGGACGGTTTCCACCCGAGAACGGCCGCCCGGGCCTCGAAATTTCGGGCCTTGCGCCATCGCGATCCGGCCGGCCGGGCCCCCGCGCGCCCGTCGCTCCGAGATAGCGAATTCTCCACGCCGCGTGAGAACGGCGAAACTGCCGGCCGACCGGCTCAGGCGAAGGGATTGCTGCGCAGGATGGTGTCGTGCCGGTCCGGTCCGACGCTCACCGCCACCACCGGAACCCCGGTGAGCTCCTCGATGCGCTGGACGAAGCGCCGGGCGTTCTCCGGAAGCTCCTCCCAGGTTCGGCACGCGCCGAGGGGCTCGTCCCAGCCCGGCATCGTCTCGTAGACGGGCCGGGCGGCGCGGAGCATGTCCACGTCCACCGGGAAGGTCTCGCGGCGCCGGCCCTCGATCTCGTAGGCCACCGCCACGCGGATCTCGGGAAAGCCCGTGAGCACGTCCATCTTGGTGAGCGCCATCCCCCAAAAGCCGTTCACCCGCGCGGCGTAGCGCAGGACCACCGCATCGAGCCAGCCGCAGCGACGGGGCCGGCCGGTCACGGTGCCGAACTCGGCGCCGGCCGCGCGCAGCCGCTCCCCCGTCTCGTCGAAGAGCTCCGTGGGGAAGGGGCCCTCGCCCACGCGCGTGGTGTAGGCCTTGGTGATGCCGACGACGCGGCCGATGGCGCCCGGACCCACCCCGCTCCCCACCGCCGCATTGCCCGCCACGGTGTTCGAGCTCGTCACGAAGGGATAGGTGCCGTGATCCACGTCGAGCAGCGTTCCCTGGGCACCCTCGAAGAGCACCCGCGCACCCGCCTTGATCTGCCCGTCGAGCCACTCGGAGGCGTCGCGGACGTGGCAGCGGAGCTTCTCGCCGGCCTCGGCGTACGGCTCGAGCACCTCGTCCACCGCGATGGGCGTGCCCCCCAGCCGCTCGATCTCCGCGTTGGCGGCGGGCAGCGCGCGCTCGACCGCCGCGCGCAGCCGCTTGCGGTCGATCAGGTCGTGCAGCCGCACCCCGCGCCGCGCCACCTTGTCCTCGTAGGTGGGGCCGATGCCCCGGCCCGTGGTGCCGATGCGCGCTTCGCCCGCGGCGCCCTCGCGCAGCACGTCGATCCGCTTGTGCCAGGGCATGATCACGTGCGCGCCCTCGGAGATCACCAGGCGGTCCGCCCGCTCGAGCAGGCCGCGGGCGCGAATGCCCTCGATCTCCTCACAGAGGACGAGCGGATCGAGGACCACCCCGTTGCCGATCATGCAGGCCTTGTCCGGGTGGAGGATGCCACTGGGGATGAGGCGGAGGATGGTCTTCTCCCCGTTCACGACGAGCGTGTGCCCGGCGTTGTTCCCGCCCTGGTAACGGACCACCACCTGGGCGTGCTCGGTGAAGAGGTCGACGATCTTTCCTTTACCTTCGTCGCCCCACTGGGCGCCGACCACCACCACGTTGGACATGGGGCACACTCCCTCGACCAAAGAGGGCGCTTCTAGCACGGAGGAAGAAAAAAGGCAGTCCCGGGGGCGCAACTTCCCGCCACCCGGGATCCTCCGTGCTCAGAGGCAAAAACCCTCCATCAGGCGGGCGAGGGCCTGGACCCCCTCCAGCGGCATGGCGTTGTAGATGGAGGCGCGGATCCCGCCGACCGAGCGATGCCCCTTCAGCCCGATGCATCCCGCGGCTTCCGCCTCGGCGAGGAAGCGCTTCTCCGCCTCCTCGGTCGGCAGACGGAACGTGACGTTCATCAGCGAGCGCGATTCCTTCTGTGCGTGCCCGAGGAAGACGTCGCTGCGGCGGTCGATCACGTCGTAGAGGAGCGCGGCGCGCTCCTTCGCCCGGCGCTCCATCTCCTCCAGACCACCCTCGCGCTCGATCCACTCGAAGACGAGTTTGCACAGCCAGATGCCGAAGGTATTGGCCGTGTTGTACAGCGACTTCGCCTTCGCATGCGTGGCGTAGCGGAGGATCTTGGGAACGGTCGGTGCGCCGGAGAACCCTTCGAGCAGCGCGCGCCGCCCGATGACGACGGTCACGCCCGAGGGCCCCGCGTTCTTCTGCGCGCCGGCGTAGAGCAGGCCGAATTTCGAGACGTCGAGCGGCCGGGAGAGGATGTCGGAGCTCGCGTCCGCCACCAGCGGCACGGGGCTGTCGGGCACGTGGTGCCACTGCGTGCCGTAGATGGTGTTGTTGGTCGTGATGTGGAGGTAGGGGGCGCCGGCGGGCACCTCGAACTTCTCGTCGGGACGCGGAACCCGCCGGAAGCCACCCTCCCGGTCCGACCAGACCTCCACCGCCTCCCCGACGACCCGCGCTTCCTCGAGCGCCTTCTCCGACCAGGAGCCGGTGACGACGTAGGCGCCGCCGAATCCCAGGTTCAGCGGGACCATCGCGAACTGGAGCGACGCCCCACCTTGCAAGAAGAGGATCTCGTAGTCGTCGGGGATCCGCAGGAGGCGACGCAACGCCGCCTTCGCGTCCTCGAGGATTCTCTCGAAGGACGAGGAGCGGTGGCTCATCTCCACGACGGAGAGCCCCTCGCCATGATCCACGAGGCGACGCTGCGCCTCCTCGAGGACGGGAAGGGGGAGCGTCGCCGGCCCTGGATTGAAATTGAATTTTCGAGACATGGACGCCGCCTCACAGACGAATGGGCGTGACCCGCAGCACGTGGGGGACCGCCCGCAGTTTCTCCAGGACCTCGGCGGGGACCTCGGAGTCCACGTTGATCATCGAGAACGCCTGGCCCTGCGGAGCGACGCGAGACAGGTGGATGCGCGCGATGTTGACGCCGGCGTCGCCGAGGATGGTGCCCACCGTGCCGACGATCTTGGGGACGTCCTCGTTGCGCAAGACGAGGAGGTTTCCGCTCGGCACCGCATCGAGCACGAAGTCGTCCACCTTCACGATCCTCGGGTCGTGTTTGCCGAGGAGGCTGCCGACCACGGTGAGCGAGGAGGTCTTGCTCTCCAGCCGCACGCCGATGGTGGAGGCGTAGTCCGCGCTCTCCGCCTTTTTGACCTCGGAGATCTCGAGACCGCGCTCCTTCGCAAGGGCCGTCGCGTTGACCTCGTTGACGGGATCCTGGACGAAAAATCGAAGCATGCCCTTGAGCACCTGCGCCGTGAGCGGGCGGATCGGGTGCTCGGAGAGCTCGCCCGCGACCTCGACGGTCACGCTCGTGGCGCGCTCCTCGGCGAGCTGTCCCGCCAGCGCGCCGATCTTCTCGGCGAGGTCCAGCCAGGGCCCGAGCGTCTGGCGCAGCTCTCGCGGGACCGAGGGCACGTTCACCGCGTTGCGCACCTCACCGTCGCGGAAGAAGGCGACCACCTGTTCGGCGAGGAGGTCCGCCACGATCTGCTGCGCTTCCTGGGTCGACGCACCGAGGTGCGGTGCCGCCACGAAGTTCTCGAGCGAGAAGAGCGGATGATCGGGCGGCGGCGGCTCCTTCTCGAAGACGTCGAGCGCGGCGCCGGCCAGGTGCCCCGAGCGCAGCGCTTCCGCGAGCGCGCTCTCGTCCACGATCCCGCCGCGCGCGGCGTTCACGAGATACGAGCCGGGCTTCATCTTCGCGAGCGTCTTCGCGTTGACCAGATGCCGCGTCTGCTCGGTGAGCGGAACGTGCAGCGAGATCACGTCGGAACGCGACCAGAGCTCGTCCAGCGGCACGAGCTCCACCCCGAGCTTGGACGCCGCCTCGCGGGAGATGAAGGGGTCGTGCCCGATCACCTTCATCCCGAAGGCGAGTGCGCGCTCGACCACGATCGCGCCGATGTTTCCGATTCCGATCACGCCCAGGGTCTTGCCCGCGGCCTCGCGCCCCTGGAAACGCTTCTTCTCCCACTTGCCCGCCTTCACCGAGGCGGTCGCCGCGGGGATGTGACGCAAGAGCGCGAGGATGAGTGCGACCGTGTGTTCGGCCACCGTCACCGCGGATCCGCCGGGCGTGTTCATCACCACGATGCCGCGGCGCGTGGCCTCGGCCACGTCCACGTTGTCCACGCCCACGCCCGCGCGACCGACCAGCTTGAGCGCCTTCCCCGCCTCCAGCACGTCGCGGTCGACCTTGGTGGCGGAGCGCACGAGGATCGCGTCGTAGTCGGGCAGGATGCGGACGAGCTCCTCCTTGGGGAGGCCCGTCCGAACGTCCACCTCGAGGCCCCCTCGACGGAGGATCTCGATTCCCGTCGGGGAGAGATCGTCGCTCACCAGCACCTTCGTCATTCGCCTTCCTCTTCCGTCAGAATGCGCCGAGCTGGAGCGAGACCCACGCCGAGAGCGCCTCGTTACGTCGCTTGGCGAAATGTAGCGCCCCCGCCCAACACCTGCATCCGGACTCGAATCCGATGCTCGCCCTCTGCTCGAGCAGCCGCGCCCGGTCGAGGGTGGGCAGAAACAACAGGTCGTAGGAGAGTGTCAACCCCTCCAGGGGCACGACGGTGGCGCCCGCCCCGATGGCTTCGAGGGATCCCAGCAGCGCCACCGGCACCTCCATGAAGAACCCGGGGTCGGAATACAGCGCGTCCGGGATTGCCCGGATGCGTTCGGATCCCTCCGCGGCCATCCGGCGGTAGCTCGCCCGGAGCTGGTGGCCCTGCTTGGCGGTGACCGCCGCGCGGGTCGTCGCTTCGGTGAGCCGGCCGAGTCCCACGTCGACCCGAAAGAGGCCCGTACCGGTCACGGGGCCGAGCTGGAACGTGAGGTCGGCGAAGCTCTCCGCCACGTCCGGGTCCGGCCACGCCCGCAGGTCTTGGCCCACGCGCGCGTCGAGCGAGAACGGCCGCACGGACGGCCGGTCCAGCCGCGTCCCGAGCGCGAGCCGCGCCTGGGTGAGCGAGCGCAGCGGGCGACCGTCGAGCTCGTCGTAGACGCGCCGCGGCGCGCGGTCGGCGTGGCCGTAGAGGAGGTGGCGGACTTCGACGCTGGGGATCCAAGCGTGCCGCAGCAGGCCCCAATGGCGAGAGAGCTCCGACTGCGCCTCCGCGCCGAAGACGCCCCACCCCACCGCACCGCTCGAGGTCTGCTCGTAGGCGTACAGCTCCTCGCGCCAGCCGGCGTAGGGCGTGAGCGCGAGGTAGCGGTCGAAGACGATGGTGCGCGAGATCGTGGGCCGGATGGAGAAGCGAACCGCCGCCGGCATCTCCCCCGACTCGAAGATCCCGTCGCCCTCGCCGGCATCCGGACCGGGATAGCCGATGTCTCCGGGGCCGAGGCCGTCGCGGCCCCAGTCGCCGAAACCCGCGTGCGTCAGCGGAGCGAACCGTGCGACACCGAGGTGGGTCGACAGTCCGAAGCCGCCGGGCAGCTCCAGCCGCGCGAGGTCGATCGCCGCGCCAGGGAGGCGCGAGAAGGTGTCGCGCTGGTCGTGCCCGACGAGGCGCACCGACTCGAAGAAGTCCGGCGGAACCTCGGTGCCCCGCCGGAAGGCCGGGCGCAGGTCCTGGAAGTACGCGGCCTCGGCGAGCAGGAGCGCGGCGCCCGTGCGCTGCCCCACCCATGCGGTCGAGCGCAGCGCCTCCTCGCCACGCAGGACGATGTCGTCGGTGAAGTCGCGGATGTAGTTGCGGTCGGAGACGAAGTTGATCGCGAGGCGATCGGAGAGACCTCCGCCCCAGTCGTCCGCATGATCGAGCTGGATACCGAAGCGGTGGGGGACGTAGTCGCCCACGCCGGGGTTCGTCGCGCGCTTGGCGCGCAGGTTCTCCTGGGAGACGAGGCTCTCGTCGTATCCGTAGGCGACGAAGCCGCGGCCGGAGGTCCCCATACGCGGCGCCCATCGCAGCTCGAGCGCCGCCCGCGGACCGCGGAAGGCGATCTCTTCGCGCAGCCGCTCGCCGTTGGGCCCGAAAACGGGATTCCCTTGCGGATCCGTCGCGTCGCGCGAGTTGCCGAAGTAGTAGCCGAGACGGAAGGTGAGGTCGTAGGAGTCGCCGAGCACCAGGTAGAAGGGTTGCTCGTAGCCGGGCCCGCGCCGGCCCAGGAGGCTGACCTGCGGCGCCAGCAGGCCGGAGCGCCGCTCGTTCGTGACCGGGAGCGAAAAGAAGGGGGCGGCGAAGACGGGCACGCCCTTGGCGTAGAAGACGGGCCAGCTCAGGTGCAGCCGACCGCTCTGCGTGAGGCGGACCGAGCGCGCGCCGATCTCCCAGTCGGGACGCGGGCAGTCGCAGACCGTGGCCGTGGGTCCCAACGCGAAGTAGGTACCGTCCGACAGACGCGCCACCTGCTCGGCATGGACGATCGTCTCGTTGCGCCCCAGGCGCCGCACCTCGTCCACGTCGTCGGACGAAAGCAGGGTCTCCGGATCCTGCGGCACCTCCTTTTGGAAGAAGGCGACGTCCTCCATCACACCGGTCTTGGTGACGAGGTCGAAGCGCACGCGGATCGCGCGGGCGACGGCGGTGCCATCGACCACCGTCACCCTCCCCTCGGCCTCCACCGTCTTCCCTTCGGGATCGTAGACGGCGCGCTCGGCCGCCACGTGGAAGGTGCCGACCCGCAGGCGCACCGCCCCCTCGGCGACGACCCGTCCCGAGGGTTCGCGCACGAGGCGGTCGGCGTGCAGGTGCACCCAACCTTCGTCGGGCGCGAGCGGCCCTTCCGCTTCCACGGCGCGCGCCGCCGGAGCGAAGAGCAGGGCGATCAGGATGGCGATGCGGACCGCGCGGTGCACCCGGGCAGATAAGCAGAGGGGGGCCGGCAGCGCCAGAGGGAAGCGGGCTCAGCTCGCCTCGCCGAGAGCGATCGCGATCTCGTCGCCTAAGCGCTCGAGCGTCACCTCGGCCGGGCGGACGAGCTGGATCTCGAGCCGCGTGGTGCCGCTCCGATCCTCCACCGCACGGATCACGCCCACGGGCGTGCCAAAGAAGCTGGCGTCGAGCGGGCGCTTGTCGTTGGCGCGGCGGATGCGCGTCCCCGGCAGCTCGACGACAACGCGATCCGGCTGGTGGTCGAGCCGTGGTTCGGCATCGCCCTCCATGACCAAGAGGACGAGGGCGCCGTTCGGCGTGCGGCGAAAGCCCAGCCGCACCAGCTCGCTCGTGGTGCGCGCCACCGCGGCGGCGACCTGCTGCGCCCCCTCGCGCCGTGGCGACGGCGACGCGACGGCGGCCACCACGTGCGGTGCGGCTTCCGCCGGGACCGACGGTGCCTCCGTCGCCGGAGCCGCGGGCTCCGTCGCCTCGACCTCCGGCGCCACCTCCGCCTCGGCCATCGCCTCGCCGGCGAGGGGCTCCGTCGCGACCACGGCGTCCGCACCGGGCTCGTCCTCCTTTGCGACCTCCGCCTCGGCCGACGCTTCCGTTGCGGGCTCGGCGGCTGCCGGGGCCGGAGCCGGCTCGGGCTCGGAGAGGTCCATCGCCAGGATGCCCGGCTCGGTCGCGTCGGCGGTCGGCTCCGCGCCGCCCGCCGTGCCCGAAAGTTCGCGCACGCTTTCGCCGATGCGCGCCACCTGCGTCGCGAGGCCCGCCATCGCCGCCGCCAGCGCTTCGGCGGGATCGGCCTTCGGACCGGCGAGGATGCGGATCACCAACGCGCCCTCTTCCATCCGGGGTTCGGCCTGCGCCCCGGGCTCGAGCAGGATGCGCATGCGGTGCCCGTCCTCGCGGCCTTCCTGGCGGATCCCGAGCAAGCCGGAAGCTTCGACCTTCTCGACGTCCGCGAGCGAGGACTGCACACCCACGAAGTCGATGACGAAGGCGCCCTCCGCCTCCTCGGTGGTGAAGCTCGGCGCGCCCCGCACCGCGATGCGCACCAACGCACCGTCCTCCAGCACGTCGACCTGGAGGTTCTCGAGCACGGCCGGCGCCGCCGCTTGGGCGACGATCGCAACCAGGCAAAGCAGCGAAGACATGCATGCCTCCCCGCGACGCCCCCAGAAGCGGCTCGACCCTCGACGGCCCCCGCTCGTCACCGGCCCGGGCGGCGTTCGCGCAACTCGCCTGCGTTCTAGCGCATTGTCCGGCGTGTCTCCAAGTTTAGCGCCGGCGCGGCAGCGAGGGGCGGCGGCCGCGGTGCTTGGCCGCGAAGTCCACGAGGTTCTTCACGTCGTAGCAGACCTGGCGAATGTCGTGGCCCATGGTGAGCTCCACGTGGCTGTTTCCCTTCACCGGCCGCCAGAGCAGATATTCCGATTGCGCCGCGCGATAGACCGCGGCGGTGCTCCGCACCGAGGCCAGGCGATCGAGGTCGCCGAAGATGATCGCCATGGGCACGTCGATCTTGGAGAAGTTGCGCTTGAAGTCGTAGCCGGTGCGGTAGCAGGTGAGCTGGCCCCTTCGGATCCACTTCGCGAACTGGTTCACCACGCCTCGCGGCTCCCGCTCGCCCCCGTGCTCGAGCAGCCAGCGGATGTCCTCGAGCGTCAACCGCGAGGGATTGGTGAGGAAGGAGAGGAAGGAAGCCGCATCCTGGTAGCGCTCGAAGACCTCCGGCGTGAGCAGGGCGGCGAGAAAGCGCAGCGCGGCGTCGATGGGTAGGTAGCGGTAGCGGATGGGCGCGGCGGGCTTGCCGCGCGGCTCGATGCCGTCGGCGAGGCGCTCCAGGCCCACGCTCCGCAGGCGATGCGCCAGGGTCTTGCCCGCCTTGTGCCCCTGCCCGCGCACCACGTTGGCGACGGCGAAGACGACGTCGAGCGCCAGCGTCAGCGCGGGGGCCGCCGCGGCGAGCAGGCGGAGCAGCGGGAAACCCTTTCCCAGCTCGCAAGGCGCCCCGATGGTGATCAGGCCCTCGAGATCGTCGCGGATGCCGGCGTAGCCGTAGCCGAGCATCCCGCCCATCGAGTGGCCGAGAAAGAAGATCTTCTCTCGCCCGGTGACGCGCTTGACCCCCTCTACCGCCGCGGGCAGGTCGTAGAGGAAGTACGCGTCGATGTCCCAGCCGTAGTCGATGTCCTTGGGAAGGCGTCGGCCCGCGCGGGCCCGCTCGTATTGCAGGGCAATGGAACTCCGCCCGTGGCCGCGCAGCTCGAGGATGTGCAAGTCGGCGCCGAAGAAGAGGAGGTTCTTGACGAACTGGCCGCTCGTCCACGCGTGGCGGTTCTGGCCGAAGCCGTGCACGAGGAGGATGGGCTCGCCGAAGATGGGCTGGTGGTAGGGCTGCGGCGTCGGCTGGAAGCGCGTCACCACCAGGGTCCAGCCGTCGACGGTCTGCACCTCGTAGGTCTGCTCGCGGTAGAGCGAGCGGGGATCGACGTCGTCGACGGTGGGGCCGTACAGCCCCGGCTCGTGCAACTGCCGCACATGGACAATCTAGGACCAGGCCGTCCGCCGGCTCAGTCGGCGGTCCAACCCACCAGCGCGAGCACCTCCCCGACGAGGTAGAGCGAGCCGGTCACCAGCACGGCACCCTCGCGACCTGCCGAGCGGCTGGCCGCGTCGAGCGCGGCCCGTGCGGTGGGATGAACGTAGGTCGGGCGCCCCGACGCGGCTGCCGCGAGGCGCTCGGGCTCGACAGTGCGGCGGGAGGAGCGCACCGGGCAGACGTGCACCGTCTCCGCGAGCGGGAGAAGGCTCTCGAGCACCTGCGCCCAGGCCTTGTCGACCATGGCCGCGAAGACCAGATGGGGGCGGTGCGTCGGCCAGAGCTCCCGCCACGCCTCGGCCAGCGCGCGCGCTCCATCCGGATTGTGCGCGCCGTCCGCCACCACGAGGGGGCGCTCCGCGAGGACGTGCAGGCGCCCCGGCCACCGGGCAGCGGACAGCCCCGCGCGGGCCGCCTCGGGCGAGACGCCGAGGTGCTCGAGCACCGCCAGCGCCGTGCGGGCGTTTTCCACCTGGTGTGCACCCGCCAGACCGAGCGCGAGCCCGTCGAGCGCCCACCGAGGACCGCGGTACGACAGCCCCTCGGCCGCCCGCGCGACGCGCGTCGCGGCTTCGACGTCGATCACCTCCGCGCCCAGCTCGCGTCCCTGCGCGAGCAGCGCAGCGCGCGCCGCCGCTTCGCGCTGCGCGCCGACGACGAGGGGACGATGGGGCCGGGCGATCGCGCCTTTCTCCCGGGCGATCGTCGCCGGATCGCTGCCGAGCTGGTCGACGTGGTCCACACCGATCCGCGTGACCACCGCGGCGCGCAGATCCTTGCCGCGCACGTTGGTCGCGTCGAGCCGCCCGCCGAGCCCCACCTCCATCACCGCCACCTCCACCCCGGCATGGGCGAAGGCGTCGAAGGCGAGCGCGGTCGCCACCTCGAAATAGCTGAGCGATCGCGGATCCTCCGGGTCGCGCACGAAATCGCCCGCGTCGCGCAGCCTGCGCCACGACGCTTCGAGTTGGTCCTCGGCGATCGGCTTTCCCCCGATCCGGATGCGCTCGCGGAAGGAGACGAGGTGCGGGCTCGTGTAAAGCCCCACGCGCTTTCCCTCCGCCGCGAAGGCGGACGCCAGGAAGGCGCAGGTCGAGCCCTTGCCGTTGGTGCCCGCCACGTGGACGGTGGGGAAGGCCGCCTGCGGGCGGCCGAGGGCATCCAGCGCGGCTTCGATGCGCTCGAGGCCGAGGTGCATCCCCGACTCGGGGCGGCGGGCGAGGAAGGCCTCCAGATCGGAGGACACGGCGCTACCCGAGCAGACCGATGATCTGCGCCAGCTTCGCCTTCATCTCCTCGCGGGTGACGATGCCGTCGATCATCCCCTTCTCGAGGAGGAATTCGGAGCGCTGGAAGCCCTCGGGGAGCTTCTGCCGGATCGTCTGCTCGATCACGCGCGGCCCGGCGAAGCCGATGAGCGCCTTGGGCTCGGCGAGGATCACGTCGCCCAGCCAGGCGAAGGAGGCCGCCACACCGCCGGTGGTCGGGTGCAGCATCACGCTGATGTAGGGCTGCCGGATCTCCCGGAAGCGGGCCACCGCCGCCGAGGTCTTCGCCATCTGCATCAGCGAGAAGATGCCCTCCTGCATCCGGGCGCCGCCGGAGGCGGAGAAGACGATCACCGGGCAGCGATGCTCGATGGCGCGCTCGAAGACGCGCGTGACCTTCTCGCCCACCACCGAGCCCATCGACCCGCCCATGAAGGCGAAGTTGAAGGTGCCGATGGAGACGAGGCGGCCCTCGATCGTGCCCATCCCGGAGATGAAGGCGTCCTTCTCGTCGAGCTTCTTCGCCGCCTCGCGCGCGCGCTCGCGGTACTTCTTCGAGTCCGAGAAATCGAGCGGATCGAGAGGGGCGAGGTCCCGGTCCACCTCCTGGAAGCTCCCCTCGTCGAGGACGAGCTCCAGCCGGCGGCGCGCGGGAAGGGCACCGTGGTGACCGCACGCGCAGACGTTCCAGGCCTTCTCGTAATCGGCGCGATAGATGATCTCCCCGCAGCCTTCGCACTTGAGCCAGAGGCCGTCCATGCGGACGGAGGGATTGCGCGCCTCGCCCTCGGCCGGGAGGACCTTGGGCTTCTCCTTGCGAAACCAGGCCATGGGGCGCCTCCTACAACGCATCGGCCCCCGCTTTCAATCATGCAGCGCGTCAATGCGCGCACTTGCGCATTCTGGACCATCCTGGTTGGCTGCGACACCCGGGGCGACGCCGACGCGCGCCTTGTCAGCCCGGACGTCCTCTGCTACGACCCCCGCCCCATTCGGAGTCGTGATGTCGATTACTTACCGTGACAGCGGCGTGGACATCGAGGAGGGAGACCGCCTCGTCCGCATGATCGCTCCCCTGGCCCGCGCGACGCAGCGCGGCGAAGTGCTCGAGGGCGTGGGGGGCTTCGCGAGCCTGGTCGCCCTTCCCTCCGGTTACCGCGCGCCCGTCCTCGTGGCGGGTACGGACGGCGTCGGCACCAAGCTGAAGATCGCCTTCCTCACCGGACAGCACAGCACCATCGGGCAGGACCTGGTGGCGATGTGCGCGAACGACGTCGCCTGCACCGGCGCCGAGCCGCTCTTCTTCCTCGACTACTACGGCACCGGCAAGCTCGACGCCGACGCGGCCGCCCAGGTCGTGGCCGGCATCGCGCAGGGCTGCAAGCTCGCCGGCTGCGCGCTCGTCGGCGGCGAGACCGCCGAGCTCCCCGGCTTCTACGCCCAGGGCGAGTACGACCTCGCGGGCTTTTGCGTGGGCGTGGTCGAGCGCGACGAGATCGTGGACGGCAAGGCGGTGCGCCCGGGCGATGCGATCGTCGGCCTCGCATCGTCGGGCCTGCACTCGAACGGCTACTCGCTCGCCCGCAAGGTCTTGCTCGAGCACCTCGGGCTGCCGCTCGACCACGAGATCGAGGGTCGCAACCTGGGCGAGATCCTCCTGGCGCCCACCTACATCTACGCGCGGCACGTCTTCGAGCTGCGCAAGTCCGGCCTCGAGATCCGCGCCATGGCCCACATCACGGGCGGCGGCATCCCCGGCAACCTGCCCCGCACCCTTCCCGAAGGCGTGCGCGCCGTGGTGCACCGCGACGCCTGGGAGGTGCCGACGATCTTCCGCCGCATCCAGGAGGGCGGAAACGTGGCCGACGACGAGATGTACCGAACCTTCAACATGGGCGTGGGCTTCACGCTCGTCGTCCCGGCGGACAGCGTGGAGACGGCGCTCGAGCAGCTCGCCGCGCGCGGGCTGACGGCCTTCCGCATCGGCGAGATCGAGGAGGCCGCGGGCGAGCCCACCGTCGCATTTCGCTGATGGCCGCGCGGCCGACGTGGTAGGAAGGGGCCCATGCTTCGCGTAGGCGTGCTCGCATCGGGCAGCGGGACCAATCTGGGCGCGCTCTTGGCCGCCCAGGCGGACGGGCGGCTCGGCGCCCGCATCGCCGTGGTCGTCGTCAACGTCCCGGGGGCCAAGGCCCTCGATCGCGCGCGGGATGCCAACGTCCCCGCCGTGCTCGTCGATCACAAGGCGCATCCGGATCGGGCGACCTTCGAGGCGGAGATCCAGCGGCAGCTCGAAGCGCACGGCGTGGAGCTCGTGGTGCTCGCGGGCTTCATGCGGATTCTGAGCCCTGCCTTCGTGCAGAGGTGGAAAGGGCGGCTGGTGAACATCCATCCGTCGCTGCTTCCGGCCTTCCCCGGCATGCACGCCGTTCGCCAGGCGCTCGCGGCCCGCGTGCGCTTCACCGGCTGCACCGTCCACTTGGTCGACGAGGGGACCGACACCGGACCCATCCTCGCGCAGGCCGTGGTTCCGGTCCTCCCCGGGGACGACGAGGCCTCGCTGCACGCGCGCGTGCAGGTGGAAGAGCACCGCCTCCTGCCCTGGGTGGTGCGGCTCTTCGCCGAAGGGAAGGTGCGCATGGAGGGGGAACGACCGGTCCTCGATCTCCCGGAGGCGGCGTGGCCCACCACGAGCCTGCGCAACCCGGAGCCGGAGCTTTGAGTCGAACGGAGGGGGCAACGAAGCGCGCGGGCGCCGCTCCCTCGATTCAGCGGCCCACGCAGCGCTACGACGCGATCGTCATCGGCGGCGAACTCGCCGGCCTCGTGGCCGCCGCCGTCCTCGCGCGGCGCGGATTTCGCGTGCTCTTGGCCGACGACGGAACGCACGCGCCGGACCGCACGGAAGGGGGATTCCTCCTCCCCAACCGGCCGGACCTCCTTCCGCCGCTCCGCGCCCTTCCCTCCCTGCACGCCCTCGTCGACGAGCTGGGTCTGGTGCCGCGGATGGGCCGCGCGATCGAGGCGCATCCGCGTGGCCTGCAGCTCGTGCTCGAAGACGCGCGCCTCGACCTCGCGCCCGAAGACGAGGTTCGCGCCCGCGAACTCGAGCGCGCCTTCGGGACGCGGGGTCCGGCGTGGATGCGTTCGCTCGAGGCGCTCGACCTTCCCGCCGGCGCCTGGATCGAGGCCACCCACCACCTTCCGCCGCAGGGGTGGGTGGACACCTGGAAGCTGCGCGGCCCGGCGCGCAAGCTCCGCGGCCACCTGCAAGGGAAGGAAACCTCCGATCCGCTGATGGACGCGGCGCACTGCCTGCACGATCTGCTGGCGCCCGCACCGGAGGGCCTGGTGGGGCTCTCCCGCACGCTCTCGCCTTGGTTGACTCGCCCGAGCCGCATCGAACCGCCTCGGCTCGAGGGAGCGCTCGCCGCCTTCCTCGCCTCGCATCGGGGCGAGACGGTGGGGAGCCTGCCGCGCACGGTGGTGATGGAGAAGGGCTTCGCGGGGGTGCAGTTCGACGGCGTGTCGGTGCCACACCGCGGACGCGTCGGCATCCTCGCGCTCCCTCCGGAGCGCGCGGCCGGACTCTTCTCCGGGCGGGCGCGTCGCAAGGTCGAAGCCGCCGCGGCGCAGGTGGAAATCCAGGCGCGCCAGGTCACGCTCAACCTCGTCATCGACCAGCGCGGCCTTCCTCCGGGGCTGGGAAGCCTCGCCCTCGTCCGCCTCGGCGGCCAGGACCTCTTGCTTTCGGTGGAACCCGCGCGCCGGGACAACGGGGAGTCGATCGAAGGCCTGTTCACGCTCACGGCCACGGCGAACGTTTTGCGTTCGACCTCGTTCGAGGAGGCGGTCCAGGCGATGCGGACGGCGCTCGGCGAGGTGGTCCCCTTCTTCGAGCGCCACCTCCGGTACGAGGCCGCGCTGGAGGGGCCGGCGATGCGGCTGCGGATCGCGAGGCGGCGGCCGCTCGGCATCGAGGGCATCGATCCCTCCGGCCCCGTGCGCCACACGGTCTGGGCCTCGCGCCTCTGCCTCCCCGGCCTCGGGCTCGAGGGGAGCCTGCTCGCGGGGCTTAGCGCCGCGACGATCGCCCAGAAGTGGCTGACCAAGGGCGCATCGCGCTGACGGGCGCGACGGCGCGCGCGACGATCCGCCCCGCCGGACTTGATCCCGAACAAAATTCTGCTAGGTTCCGCGCTCCGCGGATTTCTCCGCCCCCCGGGCCGCCGTGAGGGCGTCCCCCAAGGAGATAGGATCATGGCGCGTCGTTGCGAGGTCTGTAACAAGGGCCCCCTGGTCGGGAACAAGGTCTCCCACGCCAACAACAAGACCAAGACCCGTTCCCTCCCGAACCTGCAGCGGGTCCGGGTGCTCGTGAACGGCCAGGCGCGCCGGATGCGCGTCTGCACCCGCTGCCTCAAGGCGAACAAGGTCACGAAGGCGGCCTGAACCTGCCTTGGCGCTCGATCGCTTTCCGAAGGAGCGGCTCGCCCTCGCCCGACTCGAGGGCAAAAAGCGCGTCGAGGCCATCCTCGACCATCCCAATCCCCAGGCGCTCGTCCGGAGCCTGCCCGCGCAGGATCTCTACTTCACGATCCAGGAGGCGGGCCCGGAGGACGCCTGCGAGCTCGTCGCGCTCGCATCGCCCGCGCAGTTCCGTAGCTTCGTCGATCTCGACGCTTGGCAGGGCTACGAGCTCTCGCCGACCAAGGTCCTCGACTGGCTGCGGCTCGCGCGCGAGGGCGGCGACGAGAGCTACCTGAAAAAGCTCCGCACCTTGGACGTGGAGGTGCAGGAACTCCTCCTCCGCTCCATCGTGCGGATCATCGACCTCGAAGAGGAAGGCGAGCCGCAGGAGGATTTCCTCGGCCCCGTCGAGCGGACGCCCGAGGGCCGCTTCCTCGTCGTCTTCCCGCCCGAGGGTCCCGACTACGCGGTCGCCAAGCGCCTCATCGACGAGCTCTACGCCGACGATCCCTTCATGGCGGGTCGCTTCCTCTACGCGATCCGCTGGGAGCTCGAGAGCGAGCTGACCGAGACGGCACTCCGATGGCGCAACGCCCGCCTCGCCGATCTCGGCTTCCCCTCGCCCGACGAGGCGGCGAGCCTGTACGCGCGCGTGGACCTCTCCGCGCCGCTCCCGCCCCCGGCCGGCGTGCCCGACGAGCCGCCGGGCTTCTACCTCGCGCCCCGCGACGCCGACCACCTCTTCGCCCGGGCCATGGCCCGGCTGGATCCGGTGCGGCGGCAGAGCGCGGAGCTCGAGCTGCTCACCGTGCTCAACTCCGCCCTCGTGGCCGACGCGGTTTTGCCCCACGACACCGACGCCGTGCGCGACGCGCTCGATGCGGTGCACCGCACGCTCTCGCTGGGCCTCGAACACCTCGCGGGCGGCGACGAGGAACGCGCCGCGCACCACCTGGAGCAAGCCGCGGTCAAGCGCATCTTCCAGATCGGATTCACGCGCGTGCTCCAGATCCGCTGGCGCGCCGACCGCATGCGCAAGGAACTGCCGCTCGAGATCGATCGGGGGGCCTTCCTTGCCGACGGCCTGCTCGGCCAGCGCCTGGAAGCCCTGTTCCGGCGCCGGCCGCGCTACGCGGACGCCAAGGGGAAGGTCCGCGCCTTCACCACGCTGGAGGAGCTCGCCGAAGTGTCGGCGGACCTCGACGCGATCGAGGCCACGGCCCGCGCCTTCCGCGACGCGGGCTTCACCTCCGACCCCACGCGCGCCATGGTGGTGCACGCCTGGGGGGATGCCGGCCTCGCTCGCGTGCGCTACAGCGACCTCTTCCTGACCCGTCTCGCCCGCGTCCTCGTGGGCTTGTCGCCGAGCTGGGAGGCGCTCCCCGCCGATCGACTCGCCGAGGCCGCCCGCGCGTCCTTCTCCCACGAGGGGCGGGTGCTGCCCGCGGCGATCGAGGCGGCGCACGATCTGTTGGACGCCCCTTCCTTCGTGGCGAGCGCCCTCGCCCGGCTGCAGGACGAGCTCGGCGCCCAGATCGCCGCCAACGGCTTCGACCGGCTCGAGCCCCGCTTCGCCGCCCCCTGGATCGTCGGCTGACGGCTACTCGCAGGGGCGCGGATAGCGGACCACGATGCGCGAGCCGCGCCGCACCATGCGGCCTTCCGCCGGCCCGACTTCCAGCAGGGAGAGAATGCCTCTGGGGTCCAGGTCCCAAATGCCCTCGTAGGGCTGGCCATCGACGAGGATCACGACGCCGTCGTTGGGGCCGATCCTCCCATCGCCATCGAGGTCGGGAGGCAGCCGGACGAGCTGCGTGTCGAACCACGGCGGTGACCAGTTCCAGTTCGGAAATGGATTGCAGATGGGGAAGAAGCGCCCGTGCCCGAAGCCGGCCTCGAAGTAGCGCGGCGTAGAAGGAAGGCCTGGGCACACCGGCCCGGGAGCCCAGATCGAGATTTCGTCGACGACGGGCGGACCGAGCGGCCCGAGGGGAGCGAGCCAATTCATGAAGGTCGCCACGTCGAAAGGAGAGGTATCGTCCTCCACGGAGACGATCACGACCTCGAGCTTGCCCTCCCGCCACGGCGGCGCGCCATCGCCCAGGGCCGCCTGGATGGCGGCCAGCCCCGCCCCGCCGCTCTCCGCGCAGGCCGGCGCGCGCAGGTTCGCGCGCAGCACCTCGCTCCGGTTCGGCGTGTCCCATTGCACCGTCCGCGGGCGGGATCCGTCGCGCGGGACGAGTTCGCCGTCGCCCTCCACGCAGCCGTCGTCCGGATCCATCGAGGTGGTGATGACGTGGACGCGACGGTCGGTGGTCCAGTTGTAAACCATCTGCTGCTCCAGCCAGTTGGCCCACGCATCCAGGATGTGCTGGAAGTCCAGCAGGCTGGGCGCGACGTCCAGGACGAACAGGTAGTGGTACACCTCGCGCGGCTCCGCGAAGAAGACCTCCTCCGCCACTTCGTACCGACCGAGGAGGGGGCGTCGGAGCCGGTCGCCGTTCGGCGCGAAGACGAGGATCTCGCCATCGCGCTCCCACGGTGGCTCGTGCGCCTCGAAGTCGATCGCGATTTCGAACGCCTCGTCGGGTCCGAGAAAAGGTGCCGCTCCACTGGACGAACGGAAACCCGGCGGCAAGGCGAACTCCAGGGGCAACGGCATCGCGCACACGTTCCGAATCCCCATCCGCGCCGAGGCGCATCCCGACCGACGTGCCACCAGGCGCTCGCCTCCGTCCGTCGCGCGGAGGCAATCGTTCTCGCGCTTGGTGCCGAGAAGGATGCGGTGTTCGCCCCCGTCCACCTCGACGACCAGCGTTCCCTCGGCGCCTTGCGCGCCGGAGAAGTCGACCGGGACCGTGAGCGAGCCGCCCGGCTCGAGTTCGACCGAAGGGATCGTCGGGGCCGAGAACGAGGGGTGCCCCTCGACGCGCACGGCGGCGATCCGGCAGCGGCCTTCTCCCTCGTTGCCGAGCCGCACGCTTCCCCGGCGCGGCAGCGCCGTCTCGTCGGGCTCCGCGGTGAAGCGCAACGCCTGGGGATCGGCCACGAGGACGCAGGGCGACGCACGCGCCTCGCCGACGAGGCGGAGGGCGAAGCCGCCGCCCGCCGACCGAATGGACGCGTCCGCCTCGAAGCGCCCAGGCTCCCAGGGCTCGAAGCGGACGTCCACGTCGACGCTCTCGCCCGGCCCGATGCGTTTCGGCGGATCCACGAAACGAAAAGGGGCACGCGGTCCCACGAAGCCGAGGTCCAACGCCTCGGCCGAACGGTTCACCAGGCCCACGGAAAGCGAGGCGGTCTGGCCCACGTGCACGACCGGAAAGCGGAGCCAGACCTGCCCCACCTCGTCGACCTCGGCGTCGTGGATCGCGAGGGACCGGCCGCTGCCTGCGCCGATCGGCGGCGGTTTCTCGGCCTCCTCACCCGCGCAAGCCGCGAGCATCGCGCACAAGGCCAGCCGCAGCGCCGTCATCGAGCGTCGCGCCATCCTTCCCCTCGCTCGTGCGTCGCACCCATTCGTCGGCCAAGATGTCCGCCAGGCGGCCGACGGATCAACCGACCGGCCGGCTTTGGGCCGACGGCGTCGTACCGCTTTCCCTCGACGCTACGAGCAGGTCCCAGGATAGCGCACCCCGACCACGGATCCGCGCCGGACGGGGCTTCATCCCAACGGAGGGCGCGGTGCGGCCACCGGCGCGCTCAGTCGTAGCGCTTGGCGATGAGCTCGCCGTCCTCGCCGACCTTCAGCTCGAACTCGGTACCCGTCGGATCGCGGTATTCGACCTCGTAGACGACCCGGCCCTTCTCGCGGTCGCGTTCGACGTCCTCGATCGTGCCGTCGCCGACGTGTTCCTGGATCGTGCGTCGGGCCGCCTCGGGCACCTGCTCGAGGGGAACGTCCTCCCCCGCCCAGGCAGGGCTCGCGACGAGGAACAGAACGACCGCCATCCACGTGCGCTTCATGACTGGCTCCTTCCCCCGGGAAGGTAGTGGGCGGGATCTGTTCCCGCACCGAAGGTGCGAGCGCCCGCCCGCAAGCCTCAGAACAGGCCGACGCTGAAGTGGGCGCCCACGGGCGACTCGCCGATGGTGCGGTCGGGGGCGAGGTTGAAGCCGAGGTCGAAGACGACGGGGCCGACGGGGGTGGCGTAGCGCAGGCCGAAGCCCGCGGCGCTGCGCAGATGCGCCAGATCGATGGTCTCGGGCATCTCGAGCCAGAGGTTGCCGGCGTCGAGGAAGAGGCCGCCCATCAGGTTGCCGTAGAGCGGGAAGCGCAGCTCGACGCGGGCGAGGACGTAGAGATCGCCGCCTTCGGAGGGGACGGCGCGACCGGCGTCGAGGAAGCGCGCCTGCTGGGCGCAGCCGCTGCGGAAGAGGAGCGCGCGGCAATCCGCGAGTTCCTTGCGCAGCGCCGCGCGCCGATCCTGGGGCACGACCGTATCCTCGGCCCAGCCGCGCAGACTGCCCGCACCGCCCAGGTAGAAGCGCGTGGGCGGGATGGTCACCGACTCGTCCTGCAGGTGGAAGACCTTGCCGCCGCTGCCGGAAAGGACGAGGACCGAGCGCTCCCAGAGCGGGACGTAGCCGGTGAGCGTCCCCGCGAGCTTGACGAAGTCCACTACGGTGCTCCCGCCCAGGTTGCGGGCGAAGTCGGTCTCCATCCGCGCGGTGAACCCCTTGCGCGGGTACGCCACGTCGTCGCGCAGGTCGAGGAAAACACCGGGACGGACCGAGCCGAGCAGAACCGTGCCGTCGGGGAAGCGCAGACGCTCGAGGTCGATGCGGGAGAGGGTGCCGTAGAGGGCGTCGAAGCGGCTGGAGTGCTCGATCTCGTTGGACTCGAGCTCGAAACGGAGCGTCCCCTGCAACCACGGAGCGAGCGGGAACTCGAAACCGGTCAGCGCGGAGTTCCGGTAGAGGTTGTACGAGATGCGGATGTCGCGCTGGTGCGTGAGATCGAAGTGCCAGCCGATGGGCAAGCCGATGCCCCAGATGCGGGGGAAGCGCAGGCCCGCCTGCAGGTCCCGCTCGATGCCGTCCTCGATCGGCATCTCCCGCACGTCCTCGCGGAAAATCTGGTGGTTGACGCGCCCGCGCAGCACCAGCTGGAGGTTGCGGCCCAGGATGTTCCGATCGTGGTACTCCGCGAAAGCGCGGGGTCCGTCCGCGATGGAGATGCCCCCGCCGACCTCGAGCGAACGCGAGTTGCGCTCGCTCACCTCCACGACGAGATCCTTGACCGGCTCGGGCAGGTCGGGGTCGAGGGGCCGGACCGAGACGGCACGGAACAACCCCATCCGCATCAGATCCTGCTGCGCCGCCGCGATGCGATCGCTGGTGAGGACGTCGCCCTCGGCGATCCCCATGGTCTGGCGGATCGCCCAAGGCTGCGTGCGCCGCGTCCCCTGCACCAAGATCTCGCCCACGCGGACCTTCGGGCCCTCGTGCACCACGAAGCGGACGATCGCGCCCTCGGGGTCGGAGGGCGGCCTCTCGATCTCCGCCACCACCTGGGCGTACAGGTAGCCCTGTCGCGCGTAGCGGCCCTGCAGCTCCACGCGGTGATCGCTCACACGGCGTTCCGAGAGCGGTCGCCCCTCGCGCACCGTGGCGGAGGCGAGCTGTGCGGGCGAGAGGACTTCGGCGCCCATGAATTCCACGGCGCGGATCCAAGTCCGCCTCCCCTCCTCCACCCGCAGCTCCACCGTGGCCAGCCGGGTGCGCTCGTCCACCGTGACGAAGGGTCCCTCGATGCGCGCCTCGAGGAAGCCCTCGTCGCGGTACCGCGCCAACAGGCCGGCGATCACCTCCTGGTAGATCTCCTCGTCCAAGATCTCCTCGGGACGGAGATCGCGGAACGCGGCCGAGCGCAGCTTGCCGTAGGCGGCGTCGACCTCGCCGCGCCGGGGGGAGGCGATCGGCGGGTTCGGCGGGCGGACGCCGGAAAACTCCTCCTTTAGCCATCCGCGGACGGTCTTCTCGCCCATCGCGCGCGCGCCGCGCAGGACGATGCGGTGGACCACGAGCGGCTTGCCCTCGTCCACGTGGAAGGTCAGGCGCGCCGATCTGCCGTCGGGCGAGAGCACCTCGGCCGGGACCACGCGCGCGTCGAAGTAGCCGGCCTTGCGGTAGGCGCGCACCAGCCGCGCCGCGAGATCCTCGGCCATGGCGGCGTCGAGCCGCT
>DATGOH010000171.1:0-11565 GCA_035306165.1 Ferdinandcohnia sp. | reverse complement strand
CACCCGGACCGAATGGGCCCGCCGGGTCCACCCGAGCCCCCACCCGTCCCACCCTCGGCGGAATGTGCGCCGGAATCAAAGCCTGCCCCATGCGGGCACCCCGACCCGCCTCGATGCCCTGGCGGTATGTTCCCCGATCGGCTAATGGGACGACCCATGTCCGATCCGCGCGTCGCCATCTTCCTGCACAGCGGTGATTACGATCGCGTGCACCAGGGCCTCGCCATCGCTGCGGCCGCGGTGGCCGCAGGACGCGAGGTCCACCTCTTCTTCTTCTGGTGGGCCCTGGATCGCCTCCTGCGCGACGACCTCGAGGAACCGAGTTTCGACGACCCGCGCGTCCCGCAGGAGAGTCGGGAAGCTGCCGAGGACGCCTTCGAGAACGGCTACCCGACCGCCGCGCAGCTGCTCGACAACGTGCGCAAGAGCGGTCGATGCACCATCTACGCCTGTTCGGCCTCGTCCGGTCTCCTCGGGCGACGGCCCGATGCCGTGGCGGAGAAGGTCGACCGCATCGTCGGCTGGTCCGCCATCCTCTCCCTCACCGCCGGCATCACCGACCGCTTCTACCTCTGATCCCTACCTCGGATTCCCCTCGGCCCAGCCCCCTGGCAGGATGTGCGCCGATTCGACCGACGGAACGGTGACACGGCACGCCGGTCCGCATGGCTGCACTCCAATTCCGACCATCCAGCCAGGAGGGGGCGACGACGACCGACCACCGGCGGGTCCCGTTCACCGGCACGCGGGCGCACCGCTGCGTCGACGGAGCGTTCCGCCCCTACGCGAGCTCACTCGAGTCGAAAACGTGGAGAGTCAGGCGGCGTAACGAACGCCCGCCGCCTCTCGCACGATCCACCGGTGCCGGAAGCCGTCCGCGGGGCCGGCGCGAGGCGCACCCGGTTCGGGTGGGGCAGCGACGGCTCGTCGTACCCACGCGATCTCCCACGCCCGACGAAGGAGGAAGGAACGCGGCTCGACGACGAGCTTGCGGCAGGCTTCGAGAAAGCGCTGCGCGCAAGGTCCGCCCGCGAATGGGTCGACGGTGTGCCGGAGGTACTCGCCGCGCCGCAACGCGTGGATGCGACTGTTCTCCATCACGTACCGGACGGCGTTGCGGACCTCGCTCGGCGTCCGCAGCGGATGCGCGTGGTAGCGATCCGCGAAGACCTGTCCGCGCCGAGAGTAGACGCGGTTGAGCCGACGCGCGATGCGGACGGAGAAGCCCTTGATTGCGCGCGTGAGGGCCCAGCGGCTACGCGCCTCGACGATCAGATGGATGTGGTTGGCCTGGATCGAGAACTGGGTGAAGCGGACGCCGAAGCGTTCCTTCGCCGCATCCAAGCATTGAAAGACGACGCGGCGCGCCTTCCTGGACCGCAGGCTGGGAATCCCCTTGCACACCCGCACCGTCACGTGGATGGGCGTGCCGTACGAGAAGCTCTCCCGTCGCACGTGCGGTACGCCTGCCTTCGGCCCCTTGGGTTTCCGTCCCGCTCCCGGGCGCTTTCCCCCGCGTCGCGAGACGGTCCGCACCTCGGTATCCGGCTCCATGACGCCTCCCGTCTCCCGGGAGGCTACCAAGCAGGTCCGACGGTCCCCCCTTTCCGCCCCGGTTCGAATCGGCGGACATCGCCCGCGCGCCCCCCGAGCGTGGGGGGCGGGGGTCCGGGGGAGGGTCAGCCGATGCCCGCGGCCTTGGCGCGCTCCGCCTCGGGGTCGGTGGGCTCGGTGGCGGTCTCCGGAGCCGTGGAGGGCTCGGTGGAGGCACCGGCGACGCTCTCGGAGGTCTCGGCTGCCCCAGCTCCCACGTCCTTCGATTCGGCGGACATCCCGGAGGGGGGTTCGGAGGGGCGGCGGCGCCGACGGCGCGAGGGGGCGGGGCCGGGCTCGGCGGCAGGGCGTTCCTCGGGAGGCTTCCAACCGATGCCCTCGAGCTCGCGCCAGAGCTCGTTCCACTTCGCCTCGAGGGTGGCGAACTTGTCCTTCCAGACGTCGGCCTCGCCCTTGGCGACGAGATACACGCGGTGGTTGGCCTCGGCCCGGCCGCGGGCGCGCTTGGTTTCCTCCTTGGCGGCCTCGAGCTGCTTGCGCGCCTCGGCGGCCCGCTTCCTCGCCTCCTCGGCGGCCTCCTCCGCGGCGCGCCGCTTTTGCTCGGCCTCTTCGAGGCGACGCGCCATCTCGCGCAGACGCGCGTCCACGAAGGCCTCGGGATCGACGGCCTCCTTGGCGGCGCCGCTGCGCGGCCGCGCCTCCAGCGCGCTCCGCAGCCGGCGCGTCTCCTCCTCGAGCCGCGCGTTCTCCTCGCGGAGCAGGGCGACCTGCTCGTCGAGGCGCCGGAGCTCGTCGGAGCGCGCCGCACTCGACTCGCGGGCCTTGCGCGCCTCCTCCTGGGCCTCGTGCAGCTTCTTGCGCGCCTCGCGCAGCTTGCCGCGATTCTCCTGGAGTTCCGCCATGCGCTCGCGGTGCTCCTGCGCGCGCTGCTCGCTCTCGCGCCGGGCCGCCGCGGCGTCCTCCTTGGCCTTCGTCAAGGCGCGCTCGAGCTCCTCGTTGGCCTGGGCGAGGCGATTGCGCGACACCCACCCGGCCAAGGCGACGAGGCCCACCACGCCGACGATGACGATGGAAATCGGTTCCATTTCCACTCTACCCTGGACGCGTTTCCGCGCGGCTCAGCCCTGGCTGTCCTGGCGCACCAGGTAGACCAGGGCAGCCCCGGTGACCCGGCCGTCCTGGCCCAGGCCGCCGGCGATCAGCGCGCCCTTCTCCCCGATGGGCGCGCAGGTCGTGTGCTGCACTCCGAACTTCCGGTCGCCCGGATCCCCGGCTTCGGTGACGGTCGGCGGAGCCGTCGGGGAGCTGAAGCGGACGAAGTTGGCCAGCGTCGGCGGCAGCGCGCCCACGCCCGAGCGCGACCCGCCGAAGAAGAGGCCCCGGTTGTTGTCGAAGCGCACCGCGCACGAGTCGCCGACCGGCGCGGTCAGCTCGATGTCCGGCGCGTTCGCGGGCGGGTCGACCTGCACCAGCCGCGTGTCGGAGCCCGGCGAGCCCTCACCCGGCCGGTCCTTGTCCAACACGATGTACGCGGTGTGTCCGCCCCCGATGACGAGGCGCGGGCTCACCGCGGAACCCATGGAGAGGACGGCGGGCCGCAGCACGGGTTCCTCGAGCAAGCCCGGGATCTCCTGCACCGCGTATTCGCCACGCGAGCTGTCCCACCGCACGATGGCACCATCCGCGCGGACCTTGCCCTCGGCGTCGACGCCACCGACGAGCTTCACCTCGCCCCGCTGCAGGGCGGCGGCGTGGTAGGCGCGCGTCACCGCACCGACGCCTCCCTCGAGCTGCACCTCACGGAAGGCGTCGTTTTTGGGATCGAATGCCTCGACCGTGGAAACGATCTTGCCGTCGGCGTCCACACCGCCCACGACCAGGACCTCGCCGGTCTCCTCGACGAGCGTGGCGGTGAAGTCGCGGCGGGCGACCAGCATCTCCGCACGGCTCCAGGACCGGCCGTCGAAGATCGCGGCGTCTCCGACGAGGGCCAGGCCGTCGCCGTCCTCCCGCACGCCGCCGATCACGAGCACGCGCCCGTCCTTCAGACGAACGGCGCGCGCGAACGCACGGGCCGAGGGCATCGCCGCCACCGACTTGAACGTGCCGGTACGGAGGTCGAACACCTCGGCGGAGGCGAGCATCCCCTTCGGCTTCCCCTCCCGAACCTCGGTGTAGCCGCCGGCGAGCAGGACCTCGTGCTTGGAGAGAGCGACCCCGACGTGGCCCGCCCGCGCCTCGATCATCCGCGCACAGTTCTTGTCCTTGCCGACCGCGTCGCTGAAGAAGTTGGTCCGGTAGAGGATGACCTGGACCTTCGGCGTGCCATTCTCGTTCACATCGAAGGGCAGGGACTCGCCGTGGGCCTGCAGGTCCTGCCGCCGCCCCCCGGCCGTGTTCCAGACCTCGACCGTGACGACGCGATCCTTCCCCGCGGGAATCTCCGGGACCTCGATGGTGCCATCGGAGCCATTCGCCTCCACGGTGATCGGCTTCTCGAGGTCGGGACCGCGCACCGTGAGCACGACCTTGTGGTTCGGCTCGATGATGTCCAGGCCGTTGCAGTTGTCCCGGGCGACGACCTCGATGTCGAACGTCGGGTCGCTGCCACACCCGGCGAGGAGCGCCGCCCCGAGGAGGGACGGCCAGCACGAAAGAAGTCTGCGCATGGTTCGTACCTTTACCAGGAAGCTCTGCCCGTCACCCCGTCGCCGCCGCCGCTCATGGCGATGCCGGCGCCCACCGCGCCTCCGACGACGAGCGCCGCGCCGGTCCAGAACCACCAACGGCTCAAAAGCCCCGGCTTGCGCACCTGGGGCTCCTCCGCGAGCGGCATCTCGTCCTCGATGCTCACGCCGCCGGAGTAGGTGAAGGCGGGCTTCTCGGTGACGACCGGCTCGGGCTCCCGGGTGGTATCGCGGAAGTCGAGGAAATCCTCCGCGGGAGCGGGAGCGGGCTCGGCCTCCTCGAGCGTCGGGCTCGCCTGGCTCAGCTCCGGCCGGGCGCCGCCGCCCGCCGGCGGCTGCGGCGCACCGATGGGCGCCCGGGGGCCACCGATGGGCGTGCGCGGACCGCCCACGGGCCGACGCGGGCCGCGATCCTGCACGGGGGTCACCGCACCGCCGCGACCGCCCTCGCGCTTGAAGGCGGCGAAATCGACCGTCATGTCGACCTCGTTGATCTTCTCGGCACCCGGCCGCGCCGAAGCCGCGAGCGGCGCGGGCAGCGCCATCGGCTCCCCCGGTGCCGGCAGGCGCCCGAGGAACTCGCTGGTCACCTTGTTGACCTCGATGGTGAGGCCGAGCATCTCGCGGTTCACGGTGATCCGCTGCAGCGCGGAGACCGACCCGTCGGCCGCGGCGTAGACGAAGGAGACGATGCCCATCTCGGCGCCGTCGGCGAAGGCACCGCCGAAGAGGACGACGTCGGCCTGCGCGGCCTGGGCGAGCTGGCCGAGCTGCGCCTTCGCCTCGTCGTCGATCCGGTTCTTCGAAAGGTGCGCGACGAGCGTGGCCACCGGCCCCTCGGGGCGGGCCGCCTCGTCATCGGGGGAGATGTGGAAGAGCTCGTCCTTCCGGACCTCCACCACCTCGGTGTACGGGTCTTCGCTGGGGAGCTTGATGGTGACGTAGTGCGTGCCCGGGATCAGGCCCATCACCCGCACCGGGCTGGTCAGGGCCTCGCGACCATCTACCCACACGAGCGCGCCCGGAGGCGTGGTGTCGACGCGCAGCTCACCGAGCCCGCGCCCGGCGATGTCCTCCTGCCGAACCTTGTCCACCAGCTCGATGAAGGGCTTGCCATAGCCCTCGCTCTCGTCGAGGACGACCGAGGGATCGAGGACGAGAGCCCGGGCGATGGGGCCCGTCGCCGACGCCGCCTCGGCCTCGCGGCCCATCAGGAAGAGCGCGGCCGCCTTGCGCAGGTGGGCCTCCACCAGCGTCGAGGTGTCCTCGAGCGCGATGGCGTTCTCCTCGAGCTTGCGGATCACCGCCTCGAAGCCGTCGAGCGCGGGCTTGACCCGGCGCTTGGCGAGGAGGCCGCGCGCCTTCTCGAGCTCCATCCGCGCCTCGAGCACCGCGGCCTTCTGCGCCTCGGTGGCGGCCTTTCCGGGCCGCGGCGCCGCCTCGCCGGGAAGCGAGCGGAGCGTGACGGCGGCGTTGCCCCGCAGGCCGTCCTCGAACGTCTTCCCGATCTGCTCGCCGGTCGCCCTCGGAATGCTGTCGTAGAGCGGGGCGTACGGCAGGACGAGGACCCGCGTGGGCTCGGCCGCGGCGGCCGGGGCCCAGGCCGCGACGAGCGCGGCAGCCCACAGTGCATGTGCGATAGAGAGCGTGCGATGAGGCTTCACCTTCGAAGGCTCCTTGCCGGCGAGGGCCGGTTCGTCGACGGTTCCGAACCGCTGGAGTCTATGATTGCCAATCTGCGCAAGTCAAACGCGCATAGGGCCGGCGCGACGGCGGTTACAGGGTGGCCGGAGCCGAGCCGCCAGCGGACGAACGATGCCTGAGAATGCCAACGAAAACGGCGCCTTGCCGCTCGACGACCCCTCCGCCTCCGGCGGCGTGCGCCTTTCCATCGCCACCCGCATCTTCCTCGGCTTCGCGGCCGTGGTGACGGTATTCGGCGCCGTCAGCGCCTTCTCGGTCTGGAGGTTGCAAGCGATCGGCGCCGACATCCGCTTGGTCTCCGAGGGATACCTCCCCCTCGCCAAGGTGACGACCCAGATCGAGACCGTCCACAAGAACAAGCAGCGCGACACCGACCGGCTGCTCGAGGAGCGCGAGCCGCGCGCCCAGCGCATCCTCATCAAGCTGGCGCGGCTGTACTTTCCACGGATCCTCCGCGAGCGCCTCGACGAGGGGAAGGAGCTCGTGGCGCACGCGCGCATCCTCGCCCCGGAGCGGGAACACGCCTTCCTCCAGGAGATCGAGGCGGCGTTGCTCGAGGTCGAGGCGGAGTTCGAGCGCTACGAGATCGCCTCGAACGCCTTCTTCGACGCCCTCGAGGCGGTCCCTGCCGTGGCCGCCGGGGAGACCCCCCTCTCCCTCGACGAGCGGGCGAAGGAGCTCAAGCGCATCGAGCGGAAAATCGACCGGCAACTCCGCCAGCTCGGGCTCGCCCTGGACCGCCGCGTGCAGGAGCTCGTCCACCACACGCAGATCCAGGAACGCAACGCGTCCTGGGCGATCATCGGCTCTTCGCTCGTGGCCATCGCGCTGGGCGTGGTCGCATCCATCCTCGCCGTGCGCCTGCTCCGTCCGATCCGCACCCTCACGGAGGCGGCGGTGCGCGTCGGGCGCGGCGACTATTCCGAGGAGATCCCCACCGACGCGAAGGACGACGTGGGCGTCCTCGCCCGCGCCTTCAACCGGATGAGCGCCTCGCTGCGCGCCCGGGAGATCGAACTGCGGGAGAAGCAGGAGGCGCTCCTCCGCTCCGACAAGTTGGCCACCGTCGGCCGCATGGCCACCCAGATCGCCCACGAGATCCGCAACCCCCTCTCCGCCATCGCTCTGAACACGGAGCTCCTCGCCGAGGAGATCGCGGGAACGGGGAGCGAGGAGGCGCTGCGACTGTGCGCCGCGATCGGCAAAGAGGTCGAGCGCCTCGAGGAGGTCACCGAGCAGTACCTCCGATTCGCCCGTCCGATGGAGACGCACCTCGCGCGCGACGACGTGGGCGTGGTCGTCCGGGACCTCGCGCAGTTCGTCGCCCCCGAGCTACAGGCGATGGGCATCGATCTGCGCGTGGACGTTCCGGAGCAGCTGCCCGCTCGCATCGACGAACCCCAGCTCCGCCAGGCGCTGCTCAATCTCGTCCGCAACGCCAAGGAGGCGATGCCCGAGGGCGGCGTCCTCACCCTCGCCGCGCGCACCCGCCCCGGCGGGGAGGTGGAGATCGTCGTGGAGGACACCGGCGAGGGGATGAGCGAGGAGGCGCTCGAGCGCATCTTCGAGCCCTTCTTCACCACCAAGAAGCGCGGTACCGGCCTCGGCCTGTCGCTCACCCAGCAGATCGTGCAGCAGCACGGCGGGCGCCTCGAATGCGAGAGCGCACCCCGGAGGGGCACGACGTTCCGCGTCGTCCTTCCCGCCGCGGATCTGTTACCTTCGCAGTAGACATGCAGGCCTTCGTCTACAGGCTGGTCGAGCGTCTCACGCAGGAAGGGCCGCCGCTGTCGCGGAACCGGCACTTCCACACCTTCGAGACGCCGGAGGGCAAGCAGGCGCTGCGCATCGCGCGCCGCCTGCGCTCCGTCGCCCGCGATCTCGACCGCGCCGCGGGTCCGGCCATCGTGGAACAGGGCGCGCGCGTCCGCCTGGAGATCCCCCTGCACGACGGCGTGCGCATCGCCTGGCTGAGCCAGGACGAATGGAGTCTGTTGCAGCGGATGCGCCCGCGCAGCTCCTGATCGCTCACGGCGCGAACGCCAGGCTCTCGAGCAGGCTGCGCAAGCCGGGGACGGGATCGGAAGGAAGCACGTCGACCGAGGGACCGCTCGCGCACAGCCAACTCCACGACTTAGCCGAGCCGATGCGCGCGAATCCGAGCGCGCCGCGGGAGAGGAAGAGCGCCAGCGGTGCCATCTCCTCGCCGAGCGGCAACGCGACGAGGTCGAGCATCACCCCCTCGCCCAGGTCCAACGTGCCCAGGGTCCCCCATTCGTTGCGCGGGTAGCGGCGCACCCGCGCGTTGCGCGCGAGCGTGCGGAGCATGCGCCCGTACAGCTCGGGGTCGTCGCTCACGAGCGCGATCTTCCCGCTGACGCGCGCGCCGTCGCCGCCGAGCCGGCGCATGAGGAGCCGACGCGCCTCGGGGGCGATCCAGGGCCCCGTCTCGGCGTGGCCGCCCGGTGCCACCTGCACCCAGCCCACCCGCAGCGCCGAAAGCAAGGCCGCCGCGACGTCGAGGTCCGGAAGGTGGAGCGAGTCGAGGATCTCGGTCACCGTGAGGGCATCGCCCCAGAGCCGCTCGAGCAACCACGCGAGGCTGGGCTTGGCCGGTACGCTCCGCGGATCGACCGCGGCGGTGAGCCGCTTGCCCTCGGGGAACTGCGCCAACAGCACCGAGAGCTCGTCCTTCTGCCGGGCCGCCTCGAGCACGAGGAAATCGAAGGGCTCGAAAATCCGCCGCGCCGGCTCCTTGCCCACCGGGTGGAGTTCGAAGGTCCCCTCGGTGCAGCCGAAGAGGCGAAAGAGGGCTTTCTTCCCCCAGAAGGCGCCGAGCTGGGCGTCGACGATCTCACCCTCGCCGAGCCAGATCACCCCCTGCCCCGCGGGGGAGCGCAGGATGAGCCGTCCGCTCCGCCTCTGCAGCCGCAGCGGTTGCAAAAGGTCGACCACCGTGAGCGGACCGAGCACGCCGGAGGTGATTTCCGCGCCGACGCTCCCCGGCCGCCCGTCGCGATGGGCGAGCGCCGCTTCCACCGCGAGCAGCGCCTTCTCGGGATGGAGGGGCGCCTCGAGGCTGTAGGCGGCCGGGTCGGGCCCCACCGTGAGGATGGGGATCTGCGCCAGCCGTACGTTGCTCCGCACGATGCGCGAGAAGGCTTCCGTGGAGAGCACGCCGCAGTCCTCGTGGTAGAGGATGACGTCGGGCGGCTCCATCAACGCGAGCCGGAGCGCGTCCGCGCCGTTGGCGGCGAGGCGGATCCGATACCCCCTGTCCCGCAGGAACGCGGCCACCCGCTCGTCCTTTGGCGGCAGGGCGAGCAGGAGCGAGGGAACGCCGTTCATGCGATCGCCTCCCGCAGCCCATGGGCCTCGCGAAACGTCGCCATGAGGTGGCAGACGAGGGCGAGGTCGGTCGAGAGCGCTCCCCTGCCCTCCGCATCGCGGAGCATGGCGAAGGAGGCGTGCCCCGAGAGGAAGAGGACGAAACCGAAGCGCTCCTCCTCCACCGGCACGTGCGTGAGCGAAGGATGCGGCGGGAGGGAGCGGTCCGCGGGCTGCGCCACGTAGACGCGCCCCGCCAGCCGGCTCGCCGGGAGCGACTCCCAGAGCCGCTCGCCCTCCTGCACCGGCCCGCCGTCCATCGCGACGATCCCGCGCACCGTGCAGGCGCGCTCGAGTTCGAGGATCGCCTCGCGCTTGGCGCTGCGCAACAGCGCATGCGAGATCGAGGTGCGCGCGTAGGCCGTGCCCGCGATCACCCGCCGGACGCTCTCCTCGAAGCCCAAGGGACGCAGCTCGTGCGCCGGGCCGAGCGCATCGGCGGAGGCCTCGCCGCGCCGCCGCGCGAGATCGAGCAGGGCCTGCGCATCGTGTACGTCCTCCGGAAAGGCGGCCGAGCCGATCCGCAGGTCGGAGGCCTCCGGCACGAGCCGCAGGATGCGCTGGTGCAAAAGGAGCGCCCCGAGCCGATCCGTCTCCGGCAAGAGCACCCGGAGCTCGTCACCCTCGATCGCGACCACGTCCGAGCCGCGCAACGTGTCGAGCAGAGCCGGAGCCGCGCGCCGCAGCGCGGGGCCGCCGGCGGCCACGAGGAGCGCGACCCGCCTCCCATACCGCCGCGCCTGGGCGAGCGTCGCCTCCAGGTGGGCGTCGAAAAAGGCGGGGCTCTCCAGTCGCGGCACCATTCACGTCTCCCGTGTTCGCCGGCGTTCGAGTTCCTCCGCTCGACGCTCCGCCGCCAGAGCCCGTTGCCGCCACGTCTCCACCAGGCGATCCCGCTCCGCGACCGCGTCGAACACCCCCTCCGCGTTGCGCTGCGCTTGCTCGGCGCGGAAGCGCGAAAGGCGCAGCGAGGCCAGGATCTCCGCCCGCGACGACTGCCAGCTCTCGGCGCGCCGCTCGAGTTCGCGGACGCGCTCCTCCGCGTCGAGCGCGCGGCGCTGGGCCATCTCTTCCCGCTCCCTGAGCTCGCGGAGCTTGCGCTCCATCGCCTCCAACCGGCGCTCCTCGACGTCGAGGTTCGGCCAGGCCTCCTTCTCCCGCTGCTCGAGTTCCCAGATCCGCGCCTCGGCGTGCGCGAGCTTCCGCTCGAGCGCCTCGCACCGGGCCTCGCTCTCCGCCAGCGCGCGGCGCAACGAGGCGGCATCCTCCTCGGGCGGCAGCGGCACGATCCACTGGCCATCGAAGCCGCTGGGCCGCGGGCCGCAGACGAAGAGGTAGGCAGAGGCCTCCGGCGGCGGCTCGAAGCTCGGATCCGCGTGCAACGGCTGCACGCCGCTCCCGCCAAAGGAGAGCACCGCGGCGACGAGGGGCCGCTGGGTCGCCACCTCCACCGAGGGGAAGACCTCGCCGAGGCGCTCGCGCAACGCGCGGTAGGCCATCGCGCCGCCGAGCTCCCCCGCGGCGACGACCAGCACCAGACGGCCGCCGTCCAGCCGCGCGGCCAGCTCGCGAAAGTCGACCGGCTCGCCGAGGTGGTGGAGCCAAACGAGGTCGAAGGACTCTGCGCCGAGATCCTCCCAGCGTCCCTGCACGAAGCGGATCCGCGACGAGGGGATGGCCGCGCGCGCCGCGGCCACGGCGGATGCGTCTGCGTCGACCGCGACCACCGCGCGCGCGCCCGTCTGCACGAGCCACTCGGCCGACCGCCCCCCGGACCGCCCCACGCCGCCGATCTCCAGGACGCGCGCGCCCTCCACGATCGGGCGGAGGAAGACGATGGGAGGCAAGAGCGCGCGCGTGGCTTCCGCGTTCATGGAAGAGCCTCCTCCTCCGCTTCATCCGGCGTGGCCTCGGCGGCGGCGTCCGGCTCCCGCGCCGGCCGTTCCTGTGCCACGCGGTCGGAGGCCGGCCGCTCCGGGTCCACGGCGTCGGACGTCGGCGCGGCGGTCTCGGGGGCCGGCATGGAAGGTGCGGGCAGCGGCGTCTCGGGCACTTCCCACCCGTGGGCGCGGTGCAGCGCACGCGTGAGCGCCTCGGTCGCGGGGACGACCGTGCGCAAGAGGACGAGCGACGACCGGCCGCGGCCCGAGGACGCTTCCGTCGCGCGCTCGAGCTTCTCGCGGGATTGGCGCAGCTCGATCAGCGCGCGTTCGAGGTGCGCGCGCCCCTCGAA